>JADLDZ010000255.1 GCA_020846375.1 Nitrospirales bacterium
ACGGGGGCCTTCAGGAGCTTGGCAAGCTCCGCCGTGCTGTAGGAACCCGCGGCATCCATCCCGTCATGCAGGCCCCTGTTGCCCTCGATCACGGCGATATCCCCGGAGAAGTGGGAAAGGAAGGACTCCCGTGTCTTTTCCTTCGGGATAAGGAATGAATCAAGCGTATAGCAGGGGTTCTTCGCCGCAACGGACATCCACCCAGCGTCGATGTAATCCGGCCCCTTCTTGTAGGGGACCACCTTCAGCCCCTTGCGGGATCCCAACGCTGCGATCAACCCGAGGGAAAGGGTCGTCTTCCCGCTCCCCCCGCGTACTCCGGCAATCACTACTCTCGGGTATTTCCTCATACCTCTTTATTATACCCAATCCCCTGCGGCACTGGATAGCGGCACACCCCAAACAAAAAGGCAGCCTGTTCGTCCTCTTGGGAACGGGCAGGCTGCCTTCACAAAAAGAAAGATGAAAGATGAAAGATTATTCTTTGGGCGGGATCTCCACAAAGCTTCCGCCGAAATACGTATAAATGAGCTTTCCGTCGTCGATCAGGTCCTTCAGCGCATCCTTTACCTCGTCCCTCGAGATGCCTGCCTCTGCGGAAACGGTCTTCTGGATGTCGCTCGACTTCAGCTTCTTCTTTCCCATCGATTTTTCGACCAGTGCATAAATCTTCTGCTTGACCTCTTCCTTTTCCATCTGGCACCCCTCCTGTGATGTAGAGTAGTAAACGTAAAAAGCGGTTAGCAGCCGGGACGATGCTCCCGGCTGCTAACCACTATCCTTTTCACGTATTATACAGAATTACCACTTGAATGTCGCGGCGGTCCTGAAGGTTTCCCTTGCAATGGTGAAATCGTCGATATGCTGGAAGGTAAACGGCAGATCGGTCACCTTGAAGAATTTCTCCCACCCGATCCTCTCGATCCACTCGCCGACCCTCTCATGCTTCTTCGCGCCCGCGATGTAGGCGTCGAGAATAAGCCTGACCGCCTCCGTAACTTCGGGCCACCGTGGGGGATTGTTCTTGATGTAGGGAATGACGAGCTTCGAGAATTTCGGGTTGCTCCTCAGGTTGGATACCTTGCCGCCTGCGACGATCGCCACGCCGTCGAACTCGGGGTCGGCAATATCCATGGGAGGGCAGACGGTAAAGCAGTTGCCGCAGTACATGCATTTCTCGTCGTTGACCTTGATGCTCTTCCTCGCAGGGTCAGGGCTGATGGCGCCCGTGGGACAGGAAGCGATCGTGGAAGGCACCTCGCACATGTTCTTTACCTTGTCATGGTCGATCTTCGGGATTTTCCGGTGGATCGCCACGATGGCGATGTCGGAACAATGGACCGCGCCGCACATGTTCGTACAGCAGGCGACGGCGAGCTTGACCTTGTTAGGGGTTTCCCTGGTGGTGAAGTAGTCCGCGAGATCATCCATGAGCGCCTTGACGATACCCGATGCATCCGTTGCCGCGGAGTGGCAGTGGATCCAGCCCTGGGTGTGGACTATGTTGCTGATCCTGTTGCCGATACCACCCATCATATGGTTCTTTTCCACGAGCTCCTTCCAGAGCGGTTCGATGTTTTTCTCTTCGGAAACGAGGAACTCTACATTGTTCCGGGTGGTCCACCTGAGATAGCCGCCGCAGTATTTCTCGGCGAGGTCGGCGAATTCACGGATCGTGTCGGTGCTGAGGAGCCTCGGGGTGGCGACCCGTATCGACCAGACCTTGTCGCCGCTGTTCGCAACATGGACCATCAGACCGGGGTTCAGGATTTCGTGGTGTTTCCAATCGCCGTAGTTCTTCAGCATGACCGGGGGCAAAAAGTCTTTATAGTGAGGCGGTCCTATATCGGTTCTTCTCTGGGGTAAAGCCATAGTGTTCCTCCTTACTCTATTGATTAGTGGGGATTCTTATTTCTGCAGGTCCGCTTCGGTCCAGAAGAAGAACGGGTCTCTCCTCGGCTCCTTGATCTGCTGCGGCTGGGGCTCCACCCCGATGAACTCGAGGAATTCCCTCATGCCCTTCCTGATGATGAGCTCACCGATCCTCTCCCTGTTCTTTCCGTGCTCGTCCCAGAACTCCCACATCTTCCTGATGAGGTCCTTGAACTCGTCATAGGGCGGCTCCATCTTGATGAACGGGATGATGACCCAGGAAAGGGTGGAGCCGATGACGAAGGGGGCCTTGCTGCCGATGAGGATGGTGGCGCCCTTTTCCCCGGTGGCCTTCAGCGCCTTGGTCATCTTGGCGATACAGTGCATGCAACGTATGCAGTCTTCATCGTTGATCTTCAATTCCTTGCCGTCGTAGCTCATGCATCCGCTCGGGCACATATCGACGATCTCTTCCTTTATGTTCATGCCGTTTTTCGCGTAGGTGGCGACTTCGTCCTGATTTACGGCGATAGTTCCTTTCCAGGTGCCGATGATGGAGCAATCCGCACGGGCGATGGAAGCGATGCAATCGACCGCGCACCCCGCTGTTTTGAATTTGAATTTGTAGGGAAAAGCAGGCCGGTGCATCTCGTCCTGCCACTCCTGGGTGAGATTGTAGTTGATGTCGAGAGTATCGATGTTCGACCATTCACAGCGGGCCGGGCCTATGCAGCAGCTCGGAGTCCTCAATGCGGAACCGGAGCCCCCCAGGTCCCACCCACGGGAGGAAAACTCCGCGAAAATCGGTTCGAGGTTCTCGGTGCTCGTTCCGAGGAGGATGAGGTCCCCCGTCGAGCCATGCATGTTCGTAAGACCGCTGCCGTACTTGTCCCAGAGGTCGCACATCTCTTTGAGAATTTTCGATGTATAGAAGAAGCCGGAAACGGAATTGATCCTGATGGTGTGGAAGTTTGCAACACTGGGAAACTCTTCGGGGAGGGATGAGTAGCGGCCGATAACGCCGCCTCCGTAACCGCGGACGCCGACGATGCCGCCGTGTTTCCAGTAGCCGCGCCTTTCACGGTACGATTTTTCGAGCTGCCCGAGCTCATCGGCCGCCATATCGTTCCTCGCAGCCGCCTTTTTGATTTCCGTGACGAAGCTGGGGAAAGGCCCCTTCTCCAGCTCGTCCAACAGCGGAGTTTCATACTTTCTTGGCATAAACTTCCTCCTTGCTATTTGATTTTCGCCCATTTTGTATCAACGCACGCTCAGTTGACTGCGGACAACCAAGGTATATTCAAACCATTCAGGCTACTATTTTATCACAGGGAGGGTCAAATTAAAAAATTTAATTATTACATTAGCTGCCTTTTCGGCCTTGACCCTTTCGCGCGGAACGCCGTAAAATGAGGGGCTATGAGAATCAGGCAAATCGAACTGATCGGCTTCAAGTCCTTTGCCGACAAAACAACCCTCCGCCTCCACCACGGGGTTACCTGCATCGTTGGACCCAACGGGTGCGGAAAGAGCAATGTGGTGGACTCCTTCCGGTGGGTCCTCGGCGAACAGAGCGCCAGGAGCCTGCGCGGCGAGAAGATGGAAGAGGTCATCTTCCAGGGCTCGGCGAACGTGAAGCCGAAGGGAATGGCGGAGGTATCCCTCGTCATCACCCAGGGGAGCACGGGTCCCGACGAGAACGGCAACGGGCACTCCCCTGCTCCCTCCTCCCCGAAGGACGAGGTGGTCGTCTCCCGCAGGCTGTACCGGTCGGGCGAGAGCGAGTACCTCATCAACAGGAAACAGAGCAGGCTCAAGGATATCAAGGACATCTTCCTCGATACGGGGCTCGACGTCAGGAGCTACTCCATCATGGACCAGGGGAAGGTCTCCGAGATAATCAACACGAAGCCCCAGGAGAGGCGCTACCTCATCGAGGAGGTGGCGGGGGTCATGAAGTACAAGGTGCGGAAAGCCGAAGCACTGTCGAAGCTCGAATCGTCAAAACAGAACCTCCAGCGTATCAACGACATCGTCCACGAGGTCCGGCGCCAGATCAACAGCCTCGACCGGCAGGTAAAGAAGGCGGAGAGGTACAAACGTCTTTCCGAAGAGATGAAAGAGGTCGAGCTCAGGATCGGCAAGAGGGACTATCTGCGGCTCAGCGAGGCGCTGCAGGCACTGCAGGCCGAGATGGCGCGCCTCGGAGAGATCGACTCCTCGAAGCGGAGCGCGCTCTCCCTCCTCGAAAACCGGATCGAAACAAAGCGCCTCGGCCTGGTGGAGAAGGAAAAGGCCCTCACCGTCCTGGAGAACGGCCTTTACGCGAAGGAGAAGGAGATTGCGGAAGAGGAGAAGCTCGTCGCCGTCCTGAAAACGGAAATGGAAAACAGGAGGAACACCCTCTCCCGCCTCACCCTCCAGCAGGAAGGGTTCGATGCGAGGCGGGAGGAGCTCCTCGGGCGGGTCGGGGAGATCGGCGACACAGTGCGCACCCTCTCTTCCACCATGGCGGATCTGTCGGAGGAACTGGGGGAGAGGAAGACCTCCCTGGCGGACATGGAGCTCACCATCGGGGAGAGGGAAGGGGAGATCGAAGACAAGAGGAAGGAGCTCTTCCGGGTATCGGAGACCCTCAGCCACAGGAAGAACGAGCTGCACAAGCTCCTCTCCTCCCTCGAAACGCTCAGCTACCGCGAATCCTCCGCCCTCCGTGACAGGGAGGGCATCCGGGAGGGGCTTGCCCTCATCGAGAAGACCATCGGGGAGGGAGAGGAAGGCATCAGGGCGACGAAGGGGAGGCATGCGGAGCTGTTATCCGAGCAGGAGACCCTGGTGGACGAGACAGAGAGGATTACCGCTGAAATCGAGGACAGGAAGGCGCTCCTTTCACGGGAACGGGAGTCCCTGGCTTCGAATAGCTCCCGGCTCCATTCCCTGAAGGAGCTGACAGTGGACCGCTCCCTCATGGACCTCCTTGCGGAATCGCGGGAGGGCCTGCATTTTTCCGGGCAGGTCCTTTCGGACATCGTCAACGCGGATAAGGAGTACGAAAAAGCGGTGGAAGCCGCCCTCTCCGAAAAGATCAACGCCCTGCTGCTGCCGGAGGCCGAGGACATCATCGCGGCGGTCCGGCTCATCAAGGAGAAGAGCCTCGGGAAAACGTCCCTGCTCTATTCCGGGTTCGGCACGGGAGACGGAGAGGCGCTCTCCGCCCCCCTGGCGCACGAGGCGGTGATCGGGAAGGCCTCCGATTTCATCTCTTTTGAAAACAGTGATTTCAAGGAGGCTGCCGGCAGGATACTGGAAGACACGTATATCGTACGCGACCTGCAGAGCGCCATCCGGATCAGGAAGGCGCAGCCCATACGCAGCAGTGTCCTGGTGACCCTCGACGGGGAGGTCATCGACAGGGACGGGGTAATCCTGGCGGGGCAGGGAAAGGATATCCTGAAGAGGAAAAGGGAAATCAGGGAACTCCAGAGGACCGTGGAGCAGCAGCAGGCGCTCATCGCGGCCGCGGAGAGCGAGGTGAGCACCCTGGGTCCCCTGTTGGCGGGCCGCAAGGAGCTCCTGCGCAGCGTGCGGAGCTCCCTCGTGGAGGCGGAAAAGGAGATCTCCCTGGCCGAGCACTCCCTGCAGGCGCAGAAGGAGGACAGCGAGAGGAAGAGGAGGAGGCTCTCCTTCCTCGATACCGAAACCGCGGCCCTTGCGGAAGAGAAGCAGACCCTCACCGGCCTCGTCGCCGCCAAGGAGGAGGAGATCGGGCGGACCGAAAAGGAGCGGGATACCCTCAACGAGGGGATCACCACCCTCCAGAGCGCCATCGCCTCTGTCAGGGCGGAATACGAGGAGGCGCGGTCTTCCCTCACCGACCTGAAGCTCACCCTCGGCTCTCATAAGGAGAAGAGCGAGGCGCTGCAGCGGGAGGAGGAGAATCTGCACCGCACCCTGCAGGATCTGGAAAGGAGCAAGGAAAGCACGGAAAGGGAGATACGGGAGACAGAGACCCGGCTCACCGATTCCGCGGTGGAGCTCCGGAACCGTGAGGAGGGCATCAGGGAGCGGGTGGGAGAGGCGGGCAGGATGCGGCAGGAGAGGGACGCCCGGAAAGGGGGCATCGAGGAGGAAAACCGCGGGCTGATGGAGGAGAGCGCTGCGCTCCGGTCCGTCCGCGTCGAGATCGACTCCGTCGCCCAGGAACTGGGGGCCGCCCATTCAAAGGAGGTGGAGCACCGCCTCAGGCGGGAGAACAGGGAAAGCTCTCTCCTGCAGCAATACGGCGTGGAGATAGGGCGGGAGGAAGTAGTGCTGGAGGGCTTCGACCCTGCGGAGGACGGCGAGAAGGTAGCCCAGTTGGGTGAAAAGATACGGGACCTCGGGCCGGTGAACCTCGGCACCATCGAGGAATACGAGGAGCTCAAAACCCGCTACGACTTCCTGACGCAGCAGCAGCAGGACCTGAATATGTCCATTGCCGAACTCGAAGAGGCGATCAGCAGGATCAATGCCTCCACCCGGCGGAAGCTCCGGGATGCCTATGACGCCCTCAGGGCGAAATTTGCGGAGGTCTTCACCCTGCTCTTCGGAGGCGGGAAGGCGGATATCGTCCTTACCGATGAGGAGAACATCCTGGAATCGGGCCTCGACATCATTGCGCAGCCGCCCGGGAAGAAGCTCCAGAACATTCACCTCATGTCCGGGGGAGAAAAGGCCCTCACCTCCCTGACCCTCCTCTTCGCGGGGTTCCTGATCAAGCCGAGCCCTCTCTGCATCCTCGACGAGGTGGACGCCCCCCTCGACGAATCGAACACATTCCGGTTCTCGCAGATGATCAGGGAGCTGTCCCGGGATACCCAGTTCATCGTGATCACCCACAACAAGACGACGATGGAAGCCGCCGACTACCTCTACGGCATCACCATGGAGGAGCCCGGCGTCTCGAAGGCCCTGTCGCTGCAGTTTGCCGAGATCGCGAATGAGGAGTAGAGCATCCGATCCGGCGGCAGAGCCGGAAGAAGGGAATGCCCCGTGAAAGACCCTCTCTCCCTGAACGGGATCGAAATCTCCACGGAGAGGGAAGATCTCCTCTGCTACAGCTTCGACGCCTCTTCCGCTGAAGCCGCTCTCCCCCGCGCCGTTGCCTGGCCTCGGAACACCGGGCAGGTCGTACGGCTCCTGCACTACGCCGAAGCGAAAAGCCTGAGCGTGATCTCGCGGGGGGCGGGCACCGGGATGACGGGAGGGTCGGTCCCGCGGGGTGCCTCCCTCGTCCTCAGCTTCGAGAAGATGCGGAAGATCCTCGATGTCGATACCCGGAACATGACCGTCACCGTGGAGCCCGGGGTGATCAACGGAAGACTCCAGAAAGAGCTCGAATACCTGGGCTTCTTCTACCCCCCCGACCCCGCCAGCCTCGCGGTCTGCACCATCGGGGGGAATGTGGCGGCCAATGCGGGAGGGCCCCGGGCCGTGAAATACGGCGTCACGCGGGATTATGTCATGGGGATCGAAGCGGTGACGGCCGACGGAACCGTCATCACCACCGGGGGCAGGACGCACAAGAAGGCGGTGGGGTACGACCTCAGGAATCTCCTCGTGGGATCGGAGGGGACCCTCGCTGTCTCGACCCGGATACGGCTGAAGGTGCTGCCCCTGCCGGAAGACATCATGACCTTCCTCGTTTTTTTCAACAGTCTCGAAGCGTCGGGCACCGCCGTCTCGAAGATCCTCTCCTCGAAGATCATCCCCCGCACCCTCGAATTCATGGACCGGTACTCCATCGAAGCCATCGAGAACTACAAGCCGGTGGGGCTCCCGACGGAGGTGGAGGCACTCCTCCTGATCGAGCTCGACGGGTACCCGGCAACCATCAAGAAAGAGGCGGAAAGGGTGGTGGACATCTGCCATACCCTCGGGGGGGAAGCGATCGTGGCAGAGGACTCCAGTGCCAGGGAGAGGCTCTGGGAGGCGAGAAGGTCCGTTTCCCCCGCCCTGTACCATATAAAACCCACGAAGATGAATGAAGACATCGTCGTCCCCCGTGACAAAATCCCCTCCCTCCTCACAGACCTCAGGAGGCTGTCGGAAGAGAGCGGGATCAGGATCGTCTGCTTCGGACATGCCGGGGACGGAAACATCCATGCCAATATCATGGTGGATGCGCACGACCCTGCCGAGTACGCAAAGGGGAAGGGGCTGGTCAGGACCCTTTTCGAACTCGCACTCAGGTGGGGGGGGTCCCTTTCGGGAGAGCACGGGATCGGCCTCACCAAGGCGCCCTATCTCGGCATGGAAGTCAGGGAAAAGGAGCTGCAGTTGATGCAGGGCATCAAGAAAGTCTTCGATCCGCGGGGGATCATGAACCCGGGGAAGATCTTCGACCCCCGTTGATTCCCGGCCGGCGCGGGCACCCCGGCAGCCGCTTCTTACATATACCCGAGAGCCTTGAGCTGCGCCTCGATCACTTCCTTGTCCTGATCACTGCTTTCCTTTTCCTGCTGACCCTGTGCGCGATGGAGCATAGCGGGATCATGCGCCCTGCGCTGCCGGTAGAGCGATTTGTCCACAATGCATTCCATGCGGTGCACCGAGAGTCTGCCGCCGAAGAATCTATTGATTTCCTCGGTGTTTCTATCGTAATTTTCGATGAGGTCGTTGTAATCCATATATAAAACTGCCATGTTTTGCTGTTGTGCCAGCCACGACTCCACTTCATGAAGGTGAGACGAATACAATGCGCTCATCTCCTCCTCTCCGGAAACGGTCGCCTCCCCTTTCCTCCCCAGCATCACTCTCTGCGATGCGCAGATCTC
>JADLDZ010000256.1 GCA_020846375.1 Nitrospirales bacterium
CGCGAGCTCGACTTCCAGAGGAGCTTTACCGGCATAAGCATCACGAGGACAAAGTTCTACTTCTCTTCTCAGGTCCCGATCCTCACAAAAGTAATAGGGGGATGTATCGCCCTCAGCATGCTTTCCGTTCTCGTACTGCTCATAGCGAGGCATACAGGGTCCCTGCTGCAAGGAATGAGGGAGCGGAAAGAGTGGGCTTTTTCAGCAGCTTCGGGAGTGGCACTCCTGCCCGCAGCGCTCCTTATCGATGCGAGCCTGCGTTTTCTCGAATCCTTCGGCATCAGGGCATCGAGGGATGTCCACCTTGTCAAAACCATCTTCGAAGAAGTGACTGAACTGGCAATCCCCTCCTTATTCCTTATCGCACTCATCCAGTATGGAGTGTCAGCTTCAAAAACGGCCCGGAAACATTCGCCCAGGTGAGGGGCTCCCTTCTCCAGGAGACCGTGTGCTCACGGGCTATAGCGATATGAGCCATGCGGCCGGACGGTTCTTCCCTCCCGCTCTTTACCCGCACGGGTCGGAATTCACCGCATATTCCTGTCCCAGAGCACCCAACCGCCTCATGAAGTCGTTATAGGTTCTGAAGAGCGCGGGATATTCCCTAAGGGGATATTTGCGCATGAATTTGATTTGATTCTTCAGGGACCGCGCGTCTTTGTAGAGAGCGGCCATCTCCTTGTAAAATTCCTCGGCAGGCAGCGCTGTCGGAAGAAGCGTATGGAAGAAGTCGAAATAATCGTAATTCGAAGTGAGGAGCCTCTCCCTGACCTCATTATAAAAGTCGGTTCCCGGAAGAGGAGTCAGCACTGAAAAACCGACGAAATCCAGGTCGAGGCCGCGACAATATTTTTTCAAGTCGGCAAAATCCGTTCTATTGAATTCAGGCTTGACGATAAACATGGGGAACATATCGATTTCAAGCTCTTTGAGAACCTGAACCGCCTTTGTGTTGGTTGCAGCCGTTGATCCCTTCCGTATTGCTTTGAGGTCGGCATCCCGAAAGAACTCGAGGCCGATGAAAATGCGCTCCAGGCCCACTTTCTTCCACTGCTCGATCAATTCCGGATGGCGGGCAATCGTATCGCTCCTTCCATAGAGGAAATAGCGTTTTCTGATCCCCGCCCTCCGGATACGATCTGCAAGCTCCTTCATGCGCTCCGCATCCAGCAATGATTCATCATCGGAGAAAAACACATATTTCTCCCCGATCGATCCCAGCTCTTCGACAATGCACTCCGGCTTCCTCGTCAGATAGCGCCCTCCCGTCAATTTCCACAGCGCACAGAACGTACAGCGGAAATGACATCCCTTCGAAGTGCGGATGGATGCCAGAGGCTTCATCCATTCGCTGAAATAGGAAGTCCTGTATTTTGCGGTGAGATCTCTGCGGGGAAAAGGAAGGTCGTCAAGGCCGCCCTCGTGCTCACTCTGCGCTATCACCAGTGGGCCATCCTCCCTGCGCACAGCTCCCCGAATACCCGATGAGCCCCTTTCCCTTTCAAGCCGTCTGATAACCTCCCTGAAGGGCAGCACACCTTCGCCTCTGATGATGACATCGATGAACGGTGCAACAAAATCTTCGGGGAGTATTGTTGCATGATGCCCGCCGACAATGGTAACGATAGCGGCATCACGTGCTTTAACCCGTTCGAAAAGCCTTTTGACCGTGTTCACGTGTACCGTGTATGACGTGATACCGACAACATCCGGCTCATACTCTCCGATACACGTATCGAGGTCCTTATCGAGCCGCATATCAAGAATACGGACATCGTGGTCCCCGGCGACAGCGGCGGCGAGGTATTCAAGGGCAAGCGGTTCAAAAAGGGAGAAGTCCTCACCTCCGAGCGATTTCCCGGGTTTTGGCGGCTGTACGAGCAATATTCTCATTGTCCACTCCTTATGATACCCCTGAGATAGTAGTCAGTCATGCAGGTGAGAAGATCCGCAACCGTTTCCACCGTCATTTCCGGCTCGCGGAAAAATGTGATGAGCGTCCCCATGTACAAGGAAAAAACCGAAGCAGCGGCTATCGTGGAGTCCACTTCCGGTCTGACGACGCCCCGGGTTTTCTCCTCCTCGATAATCCCGCTCAAAAAACGGAGGTACTGTTCGGTAATCCGGGACATGAGGGGGGTTTCGCTTGCGGGTTCGAAGACGGTATGACGAATAAATCCCCGATAGAGATTTCTGTTCTGGTCGTAGAGGGAGAAAAAGCCTTTCGATACGTACATAAGCCGGTCGAGGAGTCCTGCATTCTGCGGCACCGAGGCGGCGAGCTCAGACACCGCCCTCCCGATATCTTCGCAGAGGACCTCCTCAAGCAGTGCTGTCTTGCTTTTGAAGTGCACCACCACTGACGCGGGAGACACCCCCGCCTTCCGGGCAATGTCCCTGATAGTACTCTCCTCCATGCTCCTCTGCGTAAAGAGTTCACGGGCGGCTGCTAAAATCAGACGTCTGGTCTCTTGTTTTGCTATTTCGCGCCGGCTCATCTTTTTACTAAACCTGTTTAATTATTATACAAGTTTAATTAAAAATGAGTTCCCTGTCAAGAGCTTTTCAGAGAGGCAAAGGCATAAATAAAGAAAGCCAATAAAAGGCAAAGAGATTGCTTCAGGATACAGCCCTTCGCAATGAACAGGCAGGAAGAGGGAGACAACACAAAAGAGGCAGGAAAGATACGGCTGCCCCCCGCCTATTCACCCAACTTTTTCTCGATCTGGGAGCAGATGCCGTGGAGCATCTTCAGTTCCCAGTGGGTGAGGCCCGCCCTGCCGATAAAATACTTCAGGTTATCCATGATACGCCGCTGGAGATCCAGGTCTCCCCTCGGGAGATAATCGAGCAGGACGAGGATATCCGCCATCCTTTGGAAAAGAAAGGACAATTCCCCATGGGTCACCAGGGTAGCCCTGCCCTCCGCATCCACCACTGAGGCACCGGAGGTCCTCACCTCCCCTGGCTCCTCATTCCGGTACTCTGCCCGGGACAGCTCGTAGGCAACCACCATCACCGCATGGGACAGATTGAGGGAAGGCTGCTCCTTTGAGGACGGGATATGCAGCAGGAACCCGCATTCGTTCACCTCCTCATTATAGAGCCCCTTGTCCTCCCTCCCGAAGAGAAGAGCCACTTTATTGGCGGCAATGGGCATTCCGAGAAGCTTCCTCACTCCCGCTTCAAGGGGAAGGCTCATCCCCCGCCTCTTGCCCTGCCTCCGGGCGACCCCCACCACTATTGCCTTGTCTCCGAGAGCTTCGGCAAGGGTATCGTACCTCTCCGCTCCGGTGAGCACCTCGCGGGCATTGCGGGCCATCCACCACGCCTCCTCGTTGTACTCGGGAGGAGGATTGACGAGGCAGAGATTCCTGAAGCCCATATTCTTCATGGCCCGCGCCGCTGCCCCGATATTGCCGGGCTCCCGCGGTTCCACCAGTACAAAGTGGATAGTATCCTTCCAGTTTCCCATGCAGCCTTCCCTTGTCCTTCGGGATATGTTCCCCCGCCCCGCCTGTCCGAAAAAAAAGGGGTGAAAGCCGCTGCCTTTCACCCCTCTCTGCACAGAGCATTTTATTAATAGCCGCCGCTCGCTGCTTTCTTCTGTGCGGTCCCGTCCTTGACCGTCACCATTTCACCGACCTTTATCTCCTTCGCGTTTTTCACCGCAACGGTCGACTCTTTTCCCGCTGCATCCTTTATCGTGACCTTACTTCCGTCAATCCTGGTGACGGTGCCCTTCACCTCTGCGGCAAAACTTAGCCCCACAACGCCGAGAGTAAAAACCATCGCCACGACCAATGCGATAAGTGCCTTCATCTTCATTCCCTTTCACCTCCTTTTCCCTTAATTCTATTTTCAAGAAGTATGCAACTTATATGCCGGATGTATAGAGCTAATTTTACCCTAGTATCGAACCTTTTCACAATAATTATTTATTTCCCGAGCACAAGCTCTTTCCCTTGTGGACTGAAAAAAAGGCGCATCAGACACCAGGTGCCATCTCTTCCAGAACCTTCCCAAGGGCATCCACCACCTTCGGATCGTACAGAGTGCCCGCATCCCGGTTCAGCGCATCAAGGGCCTCTTCCCTGGCAAGACGCTTCCGGTACGGCCGCTCCCCGGTCATGGCATGGAAGGCGTCCGCCACCGCGAGGACCCGCGCGAGGAAGGGAATCTCTTCCCCTTTCAGTCCGTCCGGATACCCCGTTCCATCGTACCGCTCATGATGGTGCACAATGGCTCTCTTTACCTCCCCGGAGAATTCGATACCCTGCAGCAATTCCACCGTCGTGTAGGGATGAGCCCTGAGGGTGCGCGCTTCGCTGGGAAGCAGCTTCTCCTTTTCGAGCACGCTCCTGTCGACGAGCATGAGTCCGATATCGTAGATCAGGGAGAGGTAAGCTGCAAGTCCCGCCTCTTCCTCCCCCCCTCCCGCTCTCTCGGTCAGACG
>JADLDZ010000257.1 GCA_020846375.1 Nitrospirales bacterium
CCTTATTTACATTATAGGGGAAAACCGGGGAAAGTACACTTTTCCGGGCAGGGGGATGCAATCAGTCGCAGGAGGGCCATCTGAATAGGGATCCCGTAGTGTGGGGCAGAGGGCACCCTCTTTCTTTCCCCTCCCTCGAGACAGGTGTTCACTTCTATGTGTCCCCTCCCTCGAGGGGAGGGGAGGAAGGGGAGGGTGTCCTGTACAGCGTAAAACTGCCCCTCATCCCCTCTTAAAGTAAGAGGGGGAATTCAATCCCCTCCCCGCTCGAAGGAGAGCGCATAAATTTTCTTCCTTTTCCGTTTTCCTTTCTCCACCTCCACCGGTTATTCATTGCAGGAGGTATCCGAATCTCCTGACGAACTCCTCCGACGTCAGGTTCACCACTTCGGCCATCCGCTCCAGGCTCGCACCCTGGAGGTCGTCCCTCTCGAGGCGGATCATGTATTTTCTCCCCACCATATACGTTTCCGAAGTGGTATCCACCGTCCTCACCTTTACCTTTCCCGTCGTGAAATCGAACATCTCCACGAAAGGGATGGGGCGCAGCCTCCCCTCATCATAGACGATCATCGCCCCGGTGCCGCCCCGGAGGAGGTAGCGGATCACGCCGAATCCAAGGTCCCTCGTATATTCCACGTCATAAGGGATGGGGTCGGCGGCCCGCAGTTCATAGCCGATATTCTTGTCCACGATAGTAACGGTAATCCCCATGGACTCCAGGGTCTGTTTCACGAAGTTCTTGAGAATCCTCCCGAGTTGGATCTCGGAAAGCCGCACTCTCCCGGTTTCATCCTTTTCCAACTGTTCGAAGCGGCTGAGCTCGTCCGGGTCGAACTTCTCCGCAATCCCTTCCGCGAGGACAGCCACGCCGAAATCCTTCCCGTGGGCCAGACGCTTGACAATGGAGCCGGTGAGGGTATCCGCCACCTTTTTGAAGGAAAGGTTCTCTCCGAACTCCTCGGAGATGAGGGTGAGGGTAGCGCCCGCCGCCTTGCCGATGCCCAGGGCGAGATGGCCCGCATGCCTGCCCATGGTGGTGATAAAATACCACCGGCCCGCGGCCTTCGCATCCTTGATCATGTTGGAAACGATTTTCACCCCCCAGTGGCGGGCCGTCTGGTAGCCGAAGGTCGAAGCGCTCCCGGGCAAGGGGATATCGTTGTCGATCGTCTTGGGGACATGGGCCACATTGATGGACCCCCTCGCCTCCCTCTCGATCCAGTCCGCCATGAAGAGCGTGCCCTCGCCCCCGATGGTAATGAGGTGCTTGATGCCGATTTCCATGAGGGAATCCATGAGGACCCTGAATTTCTGCTTTACCTTGTCGGGGTATTCACGGGAGGTCCTCAGGAGGGAGCCTCCCTGCGCATGGATAGTGGAAACCTTCTCGATGGTAAGGGGCACGGCGCTCTCCGTATTCCCTTCGAAGAGGGGCTTGAAGCCGCCCATGATCCCGACCACCCTCTTCCCTTCGTTGATCGCCTCGATGGTGGCGGCGCTGATGACGCCGTTGATCCCCGGCGCCGGCCCGCCCCCTACGATGATCCCGACAAGGTCGCTGTCTTTTCCGTCTGCCGGCATCTCTACAGGTGCCTCTCCACGGGAACGTGCACTTCCACCAGGCTATACTCGAATCGCTGCGGCTTCCTGCCGAAACAGGTGCCGAGGCTCTCGAAAAGGGCGATCTCGTTGATATCCACCTCTTTTCTCTTGATCGCCTCCGAAGTCGTGATATAGCAGAGCTTGTTCCCGTCCACATTGACCACGGTATTACCGCTCTTTCCCTCCAGCAGAAGGATCACGGCGGCAGCGCCCGCCCGGTACCCGAAGTTGACGTCGTAGGCGGAGGTGGTTCCCGAACGCACCAGGTGGCTTGGCATGACCTCCCGCACTTCGGGGATCTCGTACACCCCGGGGGCGAACATGCCGACCCGTTTCATGAATTCCTTCACTTCCGGGTCGGCCTTCAGCCTCTTTTCGATCTGCTGCCGCACATACTTCCCGGCGCCGGCGAGCTTCTTGTGCCCGAAGGCGTCCATCCCGGCGGACTCGTCGAAGAGCATCTCGCCGTTGGCGGTCTTGATCCCCTCGGCAACAACGATGACATAGGTGCCCGCCTTTACGTCACTCCGCTCAATCCTGCCGAAATAGGTAGCCTTGATATGGTCGTAGACGATATCGAAATCGACGGGGATTTCGGGGATCAGGATGCAGTCCGCCTCGGCGCCGATGCCGCCGCGCAGGGCCGTATGTCCGACATACCGGCCGAAAACCTCGACCACCATGATGCGGTTGTGGCTCAAGCCCGTCGTCTTGAGATCCCGGGTCATCACCGCTATCCTGTTGATCGCCGAATCGCCCCCCACGCTGTAGGGCTGCAGGTCGAGATCCATGGTCTTGGGTGCGTGGACACACGGAATGCCGCGTGAGGCGAGATCGACCACAACGCTCCCGGTATCGTCCCCGCCGCTGATGATCAGGGCGTCGATGCCGAACTTCTTCAACCCCTGTCTGATGCGGTCGTAAGTGGCGGGGTCCGCGATCTTGCTGATTTTCACCCGCGAATGGCCCGCCTCGGACCCGGCAAGGGACGCCTCGATACGGCTCACCCTCTCCGCGTTCAGCACCACCACCTGCTCCATGTCTACGAGGTTATACAGCCCCGCATAGCCGTTGGGAATCACCACCGATTCGATCCCGTACGAGTACGCCTCCCGCGCCACTCCCTTGATCACCGCATTCAGTCCCCCCGCATCGCCGCCGCTGGTGATAACGCCGATCCTCTTGATGTCCGCCATAAAAAAGAGCCTCCTTCGTGAGAGTAAGATAGTCCAGGGTGTGTTTGCACACTATATCGCAACAAGAATTTCATCTATTCCCTTCCCGGGCGGAAGAAAGGGGGCGCACAGCAATCCGGCAAAACCGGCGTTATTCCCTGGCGGTTATCTCCGGGTATTTCCATCCTTCGCCCCCGCACCGGCAGCCGTTGCACTCTCCGGAGCACCCCTCTCCTCTTTCTGCAGCAGCGCCCGGACCGGCTCGAGTCCGTAGGGGCTTCCCTGCTCGATGGCGGTCAGCACCGTCCCCCCGCCGGTAAAGAAGTAGTATTGTGTATTATCAAGCACCGAAAGGTAAAGGCCGGGGCAGAGGTTCTTGAACTCCTGCAGGGTATCGCCTCCCCCATACATCTTCAGGGCGGTCCTGTTGTGATCGATGGTGCTGTCCAGGGCCGCCGAGCCGGCGGTAAAGTGGGGGGTGAAGCCCATCACCGCATTGACGAAAATGGTTTTTGCGCCCGAGATGCAGTCCGAGACCTCCCTGTCCTCAAAGGAGGCGGGGTCGATGTCGAGGATATACCGGTAGCTCTCTCCCTCCCTGAAATCCCGCAGGGAGCGGGTGCGGTAGTTCCCCTCGATCCTGCCTTCGAGGGTATCGGATTCGACAATGTACGGGAGTTCCACGATCTTCCGGTTCGCCCTGTCCTTCTCCACCAGATCCTTTGCCGCGGCGATATCGGACTCGGAGACCCCCGCGATCCTCACCCCGTACTTCGCGCAGAGGAACGCATTGTAGATCACCCCGCCCAGGATGAGGAAATCCACTTTGTCGTACAGCGCATAAAGGGGTTTTATCTTCGTGTCGTACTTCGCCCCGGCCACCACCGCCACAAAGGGCCTCTCCGGGTTGATGACGGCATTGAGATTGGCGATCTCCTGCTGCATCAGGAAGCCGGCATAGGCGGGAAGATACCTGCTGATATCGTACGTCGAGGCATGGGGCTGCCACGAGCCGAAAGCGTCGTTGATAAACACCTCGGCAAGGCCTGCAAGCTGCAGGGCGAAGGTGTCCCGCGCCTCCCCCCCGGACTCCTCCCCCAGGAACCAGCGGGTGTTGGGGAGGTAGATCCCTCCGATCTTCCTCTCCCGCAGGCTGCGGATCGCCAGGTTGATGGAGGTGTCGATCCCGACAATCCCCTTTTGGGGGTCAATGGGCAGCTTGGGAATATGGAAAGTGGTATGCAGCTTGTGCTCGAGGTATCCGACGATGGGCTCGACGGCTTCCCCCGGCCGGCATTCGATCCGCCCCGTCTTCTTGTCCCGGGGGCGGCCGATATGGGTCATCAGGATGGGGCGGCCCCCCCGCTCCACAATATTATAGAGGGTGCCGAAGGTCCGGTCGATCCGGTAAGGATCCCTGATCTCTCCATCTTTTACGACATTATGGTCGAATCTGACAAGAACGACTTTTCCGTCAAGGTCCGCATCCTGGATCACCTGAAGCTTCGGGTCCACGCCCTGATCCATCCCCCGCTTGTCCATTCCACACCTCCGGGAAAAAACGGCACGGACTGCGCCCCTGCCGCGCCCGTACTTTTTTCATGATACCCGGGGCCGGTACTATGACAAGAGACAGGACGGGAGAACACACTGCCCAACAGCCTGCTCCCTCTATCCTCCTCCAAGGCGTTTTCCGGCGACGAAACCTGCTATTCACCAAGGCCGAGGAGGCCGGAAAGGCTCGCGTCGATCTCTTTTCTCACGGCAACCGGTTTCACGGTGCGCTGTACTATCTCCACCGTGTTCCCCACTTTCAGCTGGTCGAAGAGCAATCCGAACTTGTCTTCCAATTCCTTCATTATAGGGTCTTTTATTTCGGAAGGCAAATCCCACCATTTCTTCTTGAGGGGGCCGAAACCCTTCTTCCGGGTGCTGTAGAGGAACTGCTCCTCGGTCTGGCCTTCCTTCTTCTCCTTCGCGTATTCGGTCCTGAGAAAAGCGTATACTTCTTCCCTGAATGCCGGGGGGAGATGCCTGCTGTCGTACACGATATTCTGGAAGCCGGTGGCGAGGTGCACCTCCGAGGTGCCGGTCTCGGGGAACATGTGGAAGGCGTCGTCCGGCAGGGTCGATGCGCCGTGCTGCACGCAGCCGGAGAGGCCGTACTCCCTGCGCGCCATGTCGGACAGCACGCGCAGGGTATCGAAATCGATCTTTACCTTCGCCAGAGTCCCGTCGGGCATCACCACCCCCCCGTGGCTCGTCCCTGTCTGGACGCTGAGCTTGCTCAAACCCTTCGCCCCCTTGAAGGTCTCCCGGAAGCCGTTGAGGTACGCCTTCAGCTCGTCGGGGTTGCTGTTCTTGCTCCCTATCTCCCCGATCTCCCCCCCGATGGAAACATCCACGCCGGCGGGCTGCAGGCGCCGTACGTGCTCTGCAAGGTCCGCGGTCCTCTCGAAATTCGGCCTTTGCTGCTCCTTGATCGTGGGCTTGTCGAGGTCGACAAGGGTGGAGGAGTCGATGTCGATATTATAGAACTCGGCTTCGATCGCCTCTGCGATGAGCCCTTTCACATAGTTTGTCTCGAGCTCGGGGCCGCTCAGGTAGTTCTTCCTCACCAACTGGAAGTGGTCTCCCTGTATGAAAACAGGCCCTTCATATCCCACCCTGACCGCGGCAGCCACTGCCAGGGTGGCGTACTCGAGGGGCCTCTGCTTGGTATACCCGATCTCCGACCGGGCGATCTCGAAGATAACGGCGCCCACCTTCATCTCCCGCGCCTTCCGGAAGACCGCCTTCATGGTGTCGTAGGTAAGCCCCCGAATATTCATGGCGGGGACCGTGAATCCCGGGTAGCTCCTCCCCATCTCTTCATACAGACCCTGGATAGAGGCGGGAACCGCGCCGCACGCCTTTGCAATCTCCTTTATGAGAATCAGCATCTTTTTCTTCTTCTCTTCGTCGGCCTCGAAAACGGCAGCATGGACCAGGCTGTCCATCATCTCCCTCACCGCAGCCTTCTCTTTCACGGACACAGAGCCATCCCGCACTTCGACGCACCTCTTCAACTCCTGGATCGACATACATGCCTCCTGTAGATTTTTTCATAGTATAGCAAATGAAAGAGGAAACAGCAATTACTAACTATTAATTTTCAAGAAGTTACATAGTTTTAC
>JADLDZ010000258.1 GCA_020846375.1 Nitrospirales bacterium
CGCTCCCCCATCTTTTCCGCGCCCCTGTGGTGAAAGCCGATATCGAGGACCGCGTCCACGATCTCCTCCCCGTCCAGCTCCAGTACGATGCGCAGGACGCCGTGGGTCCCTGTGTGGTGCGGCCCGAGGTTGAGGAACATGAAATCGGTGCCGTCCCTGCGGCGCGCCATCCCCCACTCCTCCGGACGGAACTGCAGGGCCTTCTCCTCCCGCTCGTCTTTCTTCTCCGGGTAGAAGAGGGGGCCGATTTCGGTGCGCCGGGCCGGATGCTCTTTCCGCAGGGGGTGGCCCGTCCAGGTCTGCGGCATCAGGATCCTCCTCAGGTTCGGATGTCCCTCCGCAGCGATGCCGAACATATCCCACACCTCACGCTCATACCAGTCCGCAGCGGCCCAGAGGGGAGTGAGGGAGGGGAGCGAGGGATATTCACCCTGCAGCGGCACCTTTATCCGGATATCCTCATTCCGCGCGAAAGAGAGGAGGTGGTAGACCACGGTAAAGTCGCCAGCGGGCTGCCCCGGGCGCTGGGAGCGGACCCTCTCGTCAATGGCGGTGAGATCATACAACATCCGGTACGGCATCTCCGTTTCCAGCTTGAGATACCGGAGGACCTCTCCTGCCTGTTCCTTGCGCACCCAGAGAGTCGGGAAGGGGTCACGCGTCTCCTGCTGCACAAAGGCCCCCTCGCCGAACCGCTGTTGCAGCTCCTGCACGATATCCGCCTGAGCTCTCTCCGAAGGTGCGTTCATCGAATGACTAGCGCCTCCCTACACCCGGTCCGGTGGGCGCAGCAGGGTGGTCTTTTGTCTCTCCGCCCTCTTCCGGTCTCGCAGGACAGGCCGCGGAGGGCGCTCCACTCCCTGCGGCCCGACCGCCCAGCTCAGGGGGCGCCTCTCGCTCCCGACAAGATCCTGCAGCAGAAGCAACCCCTGCATGAAGGTTTCGGGCCGCGGAGGGCAGCCCTGGATATACAGATCGACGGGAAGGAACGTATCGACCCCCTGCACGACGCTGTAGATGTCGTACATCCCCCCCGAGTTGGCGCAGGAGCCCATGGAGATCACCCAGCGCGGCTCCATCATCTGCTGGTACAGGCGCTCCACGATAGGGGCTGCCTTTATGAACACCGTCCCCGCAATCACGATGAGGTCCGCCTCCCGCGGGGTGCTGCGGATCACTTCCGCGCCGAAACGCGCAATGTCGTACCGGCTGGTGAGAGAGGTGGCCATCTCGACGTAGCAGCAGGAAAGGCCGAAGTTGAACGGCCAGAGGGAGTTCTTGCGCCCCCAGGCCAGGAGGTCCTGTAGCTTTGTAAGGACGATGCTGTTCCGGACCGCCTTTTCAACGGGATCACCCTCCGGGACAGCCCCCTCTCCTGTTCGCTGCAGCGACCACTCCATTATGCAGTCCTCCTGTTCGAGTTTCCGGCCGGGTTGCCGTCAGGGCCGGGAGCCCCTCCGCGGAGCCTCCTCCGAGCCGTCCCCCACTCCAACGCCCCGACCCTCCAGAGATAGGCCAGTGCCGCAAGAAGAATACCGATGAAGAAGAGCATTTCAAAGTACCCCGCCCATCCCGTTTCCCGCAGGGATACCGCCCAGGCATAGATGAATACCGCTTCGAGATCGAAAATCACGAAGAACATGGCGACAAGGTAGAACTTGATGTCGAAGCGCAGCCGGGCGGAGCCGGTTGCGGCAATACCCGACTCGTAGGGCTCTCCCGTCATCCTTTCCCTGTGCCTCTGACCGAGGAAATACGAGAGGACGAGCATGAAAAGTATCAGCGCAACAACCGCTATGCCATACACCAGCAGCGGCCACAGGGCCGTACCGGCTGCTTCCGGGCTATTCATGCGTCCCTCCCTCCTGCCGTATTAAAACGATAGCATACCGTCGCACGATGTCAATGTCAAGGAGCGTATCTCCTTGTCAACACAACGAAAAGCTCTCCTCCTCCGAGAAGGGGCGAGAGGACACCCTCTTTCCCCTCACCCCCGCCCTCTCCCCCAAAGGGGCGAGGGGACTCAGCTTTTCTTCAGATTCCCTACATCGTATGCTTTTACCTGTCCCTCTCCTCACCCCCCTTGAGGGGAGAGGAGAAAGGGGAGGGTGTCCTGTACGGCTAACTCCCCCTTACCCCCTCTTACTCTAAGAGGGGGAATTCGGACACTCCTTCCAGCGGGAGAAGAGCCCGGGGAATCTGCTCCTCCCCTCAGATAAACTGGGGATTCTGAGGATTTTACTCCCCCCTTGGAGTAAAGGGAGAAGGGGAGGGATTACGCATCAGTTTTCAGCTTCTCCGCCCCTCTCTTTCTTGAGCGTGACGTAGCTGTAGCCCCCGTTCCGGTACACGAGGAGGAGGATGCTGCTGTCGGGCCCCACGGAAGAGACGATCTTTTCGTAGTCGGCCAGCCCTCCGACAGGCTGACGGTTGACCTCCGTAATGACGTCGTACTTTGCAAGCACTCCCTGCGCAGGGCTCTTTTGCGTGACGGCAACGACAATCACCCCTTTCACGTCATCCGGTATTCTGGCCCGCTCCCTGGCGACAGGGGTCAGCTCCTGCACCTCCACTCCCATCAGTGCACTGCTCACCTTCCCCGTCTCCGCTGCCCCCTTCCCGGCCATCTCCCCGAGGGTGACCGAGCCCGTCATCTCCTTTTCGTTCCTGATGAAGCGCAGAGAGGCGCTTTTGCCCGGAGCCAGGCTGCCCACCATATTCCTGAGGGAGGAGGCGCTTTCCACTTTCTTTCCGTCGAAAGCCACGATCAGGTCCCCCCGCTGCAGCCCGGCCTTCTCCGCAGGGCTGTTCTTCATCACGTCCGTTACCAGTGCTCCTCCCTGCTCTTTCGTCTTGAGGAATTTGGCAAGCTCGGGAGTGAGGTCCTGGATGCTCACCCCCATCCAGCCGCGGCTCACCTTCCCCGTCTTGATGATGCTCTGCATAACGATGTTTGCCATATCCGAGGGGATGGCGAACCCCACTCCCATATACCCCCCGCTCGTGGAAGCGATGGCGGTGTTGATGCCGATCAGCTCTCCATTGATATTGACCAGAGCCCCTCCCGAGTTGCCCGGGTTCA
>JADLDZ010000259.1 GCA_020846375.1 Nitrospirales bacterium
AAAGTAGCGCACCAGGGGCTCTACCTCCTCTTTCCTCTCCCGGAGGGGGGGAAGCCTGAGGGTAACCACATTGATACGGTAAAAGAGATCCTCCCGGAACCGCCCCTCCCGTATCATGCCTTCGATATCCCTGTTCGTGGCGGAGATGAAGCGGATATCGATCCTGACGCTCTGGTTTCCCCCCACCGGCCGTATATGATGGTCCTCGATCACCCGGAGCAGCTTCGACTGGAGCCCCATGCCGAGGTCCCCGATCTCGTCGAGAAACACCGTGCCTCCCGCAGCCTCCTCGAAGAGCCCCTTTTTCGCCGCCACCGCCCCGGTAAAGGCGCCCTCCACATGCCCGAAGAGCTCCGACTCGAGGAGATGCTCGGGAATCGCGCTGCAGTTGATGGGAATGAAAGGCTTATCGGCCCTGCTGCTGTTGCAGTGGATCGCCCGGGCGATGGACTCCTTGCCGGTCCCGGTCTCTCCCAGGATGAGGAGGGCGCTCTCGATGCTGTTCCCGCCGAACTCCTTGAGATCGGTGCTCCTCAATCCTCCGCAACCCTTCCCATGCTCACGATCCTGTCGTCCTGTTCCAGGTCCATCAGCTTCACCCCCTGGGTGTTCCTCCCCAGCAGGGAGATGTTCCCGGCGAGGGTCCTGATGAGCTTTCCGCTGCTGGTAATGAGGACCACTTCATCTTCGTCCTTCACCTGCAGGAGGCCCACCGCCTTGCCGCCTCTCTCGGTAATCTTGATGGAGATGACCCCCTTCCCGCCGCGGCCGTGCACGGGATACTCCTCGCTCTTCGTTCTCTTCCCCAGACCCTTCTCGGTGACCGTCAGGAGGCTCGACCGCTCTTCCACCACATTGGCGGACACCACTTCGTCCCCCTTGGAGAGCCGGATTCCGATCACGCCGCGGGCCGTCCTGCCCACCGCACGCACATCCTCCTCCTTGAAACGTGCGGCGAGGCCGTTCCGGGTCCCGATGATGAGGTCGTTCTCTCCGTTCGTCCTCTTGACCGCGATGAGCTCATCCCCCTCGTCCAGGTTCACGGCGATGATCCCCTTGCTCCGGGGGTTGCTGTATTCCTCCAGGGCGGTCTTCTTCACGATCCCCGCCTTGGTGAACATTACGAGATAGCCCTCCTTGAATTCCCTTACATTGAGGGCCGTGGTGATCTTCTCCCCCTCGGAAAGGGGCAGCAGATTCACGAGGGCCTTGCCCTTTGCGGTCCTCCCTGCTTCGGGGATCTGGTAGACCTTCTGCCAGTAAAGCCTTCCCAGGTTGCTGAAGAACAGCATGTAATCGTGGGTGGATCCGATGAAGAGCTGCTCCACGTAGTCTTCTTCCCGCGTCTCCATGCCGGTCAGGCCCTTGCCTCCGCGGCGCTGGCTCCGATAGATGGAAAGCGGGTTCCTCTTGATATACCCGAGATGGGAAACGGTGATCACCATCTCCTCCTCGGTGATGAGGTCCTCGATGGTCAGGTCCGCGGCAGCGGGCATGATCTCGGTCCTCCGCTCGTCGGCATATTTTCCCCTTACCTCGATGAGCTCGTCCTTGATGATCTTCGTTACGAGGGTGTCGCTCGAGAGGATGGCCTTCAACCGCTCTATCTCCTGAAGGGTTTCTTCATAATCCCTGATAATCTTGTCCCTTTCCAGCCCGGTCAGTCTCTGGAGCCGCATGTCCAGAATGGCCTGGGCCTGTATCGCGGAGAGCGGATACCCGGCCATCAGCCCCGCTTTCGCCTCTTCAGGGGACTTCGCATTCCGGATAAGGGTGATGATGGCGTCCAGGTGGTCCAGGGCGATCTTCAGGCCCTCCAGGACATGAGCCTTTTCCTCGGCCTTCCGCAGCTCGAACCGCGTCCTGCGCAGGACCACGTCCCTGCGGTGCTCCAGGAAGTAGCGCAGCATCCTCTTCAACGAGAGAATGTGCGGCTGCCCCCCCACCAGGGCGAGCATGATAATGCCGAAGGTCGATTCCATCTGGGTGTGCTTGTAGAGGTTGTTCAGCACCACCTGCGCCATCTCGCCGCGCTTCAGCTCGAGGACGACGCGGATGCCGTCCCTGTCGGATTCGTCCCTGATGTCGGAAACGCCCTCGATGCGCTTTTCCCGGACAAGCTCGGCGATCTTCTCGATAAGCCGCGCCTTGTTCACCTGGTAGGGGAGCTCGGTGACGATGATACTGTCCCCTCCGCGGGCCTCCCTTTCAATGATCGCCTTCGCCCGCACCTTTATCAATCCTCTGCCGTTGGTATAGGCATCCACGATCCCGCCGGTGCCGTGTATCATGGCCCCGGTGGGGAAGTCGGGTCCCTTGATGACAGCCATCAGCTCGGTCACCGTTACATCGGGGTTGTCCAGGAGCATGATGAGGCCGTCCACCACTTCGCCCAGGTTGTGGGGAGGGATATTGGTCGCCATCCCCACCGCGATGCCGGCGGAACCGTTGATAAGCAGGTTGGGGATGCGTGTCGGCAGGACTGAGGGTTCTTCCGTGGTCTCGTCGAAATTGGGGACGAAGTTGACCGTCTCCTTGTCGATGTCCGCCAGAAGCTCCTCGGCGATTTTCGCCAGCCGCGCCTCGGTGTACCGGTAGGCGGCGGCAGGGTCGCCGTCGATGGAGCCGTAATTCCCCTGGCCGTCCACCAGGGGATATCTCATATTGAAATCCTGGGCCAGACGGACCATGGCATCATAGACCGCGGAATCTCCGTGGGGATGGTACTTCTTCAGCACCTCGCCCACGACACCGGCGCTCTTTGAATACTTTTTATTGGGGAGGAGGCCCTCTCGGAACATGGCATAAAGGATCCTCCTCTGGACCGGCTTCAGCCCGTCCCGTACCTCCGGCAGCGCCCTGCCGATGATCACGCTCATAGCGTAATCGAGGTAACTGACCTTCATCTCTTCTTCTATGCTGATCGCTGTCTTTGCAAGTAACATGTCGTGTTTCCTCTCTGTTTGGATTCATTTATTATAACATATTGATACAAATGAAAAAAACCCCAATACACCCCTTTTGCAACATGTTGTTTTCACGGACACTATCGGTGGAGGAGAAAAGATTTTGATATAATGAAGAGAATTGCCTCCATCATGCCGCACGCGAGGATGACCGCATGGCGAACGAAGACCTGTCGAAACTGAAAATAGAGAAGCCCTCCGGAGCAGCGGGGCCGGCGCGGCGACGGAGGAGGCCGTACCGGTGGATCATAGCCGGCCTGGCAGTGCTCGTTCTCGCCATCCTCTACGCCCGAGGGGTCTTCACCCCTGCGGTAAATGTCAAAGTAGCCACCGTATCCACCTCCTATCCCTCCCAGAGCTTCACGCTCCTGAACGCCAGCGGCTACGTGGTGGCGCAACGAAGGGCTGCGGTGGCGTCGAAGACGACCGCCAGGCTCGTCTGGCTCGGGGTGGAAGAGGGGAATCATGTAAAAGAGGGGCAGATAATCGCCCGCCTCGAAAACGAGGACGTCACCGCCGGCCGCAACCAGGCGCTCGCCAACCTGAACGTCTCCCTCGCCTCCCTCGACCAGGTGAAGGCGGAATGGAACAATGCCGCAGCGGATTTCGAGAGGGAGAAGAACCTGCTGGGTCCCGGGTATACCACAAAGGCCCAGTACGATGCCGCCGAAGCGCGGCTCAGGAGGGCACGGGCGGCGGTGGAGGGCGCGGAAGCGACCATCAAGGCGAGCAGGGCCGCCTTGCGGGGAGCGGAGGTAGCGCTGGAGTATACCCTCATCCGCGCCCCCTTCGATGCGGTGGTCCTCACCAAGAACGCCGACGTGGGAGACATCGTCACCCCCATCGGCGCGGCCGCCAATGCGAAAGCGGCGGTGGTCACCATCGCCGACAAGGGCTCCCTCCAGGTGGAGGTGGATGTCTCCGAATCCAATATCGGAAAGGTGAAGGCGGGACAGCCCTGCGAAATCCAGCTCGATGCCCTGCCCGGGACCCGCTTCCGGGGCGAAGTGCACATGATCGTCCCCACCGCCGACCGGACCAAAGCGACGGTGCTGGTGAAGGTCCGTTTTCTCGAAAAAGACAGGCGCATCCTCCCCGAGATGAGCGCAAAGGTAGCCTTTCTCTCGCGGCCCGTCGGCGCGGGGGAGCGGACGCCGAGGACAACGATGAATCCCGCGGCAGCGGTTACCCGCAACGGCAGTCAGGTTGTCTTCGTGGTCAGAAACGACCAGGCGGTGGAGACCCCGGTCACCCTGGGGCAGCGCCTCGGTGACGTGGTGGAGGTGACAGGCGGCGTGAAGGCGGGGGAGAGGGTGGTGCTCACCCCTCCTGCGAAGCTGAAGGACGGCTCGCCCATCAAAATAGAAGAAAAATAGTGTACCGCAGTAAAAAGGCAGTATAAGGAAGCTGCATGGAAAACCATCGCCCCCCCATCGTGGAAATACGGAACCTCTCTAAGTCCTACCGGAGGGGCTCCCAGGTCGTGCCGGTGCTGGAGGACATCTCCTTCGACATCCGGGAAGGCGAATTCCTGGCCCTCATGGGTCCTTCCGGTTCGGGCAAGAGCACCCTCCTGAACCTCATCGCGGGAATCGACCAGGCGGACAGCGGGAGCATAAAGGTGGGCGGAATCGAGATCACGACCCTTTCGGAGACCGAGCTCGCCCACTGGCGCGCCTTCAATATCGGCTTCATCTTCCAGTTCTACAACCTCATCCCGGTGCTCACCGCTGTCGAGAACGTAGAGCTCCCGCTCCTTCTCACCAGCCTGTCCAAAAGGGAGCGGAGGGAGCATGTGGAGGTGGCCCTCCGGGTGGTGGGTCTCGCGGACCGCATGGACTACTACCCGGGCCAGCTCTCTGGTGGCCAGCAGCAGCGGGTCGCCATTGCCCGGGCCGTGGTCACCGACCCCACCCTCCTGGTCGCCGACGAACCCACCGGCGACCTCGACCGGGTCTCGGCGAAAGAGATCCTCGATCTGATGGGCCGCCTCAACAACGAGTCGGGGAAGACCATCATCATGGTGACCCACGACCCCAGGGCCGCGGAGAGAGCGCATCTCATCAAGCATCTCGATAAGGGGGTGCTCAATGTTTCTGATCCGGCTCCTCATTAAAAACGCCTTCCGCCATAAGCTCCGCACCGCGCTGACCGTCCTCGGGATGACCATTGCGATCCTCGCCTTCGGGCTCCTGCGCACGGTGATCAGCGCGTGGTACGCGGGCGTGGAAGCCTCCTCCGCCAACCGCCTCATCACCCGCAATGCCGTATCCCTCGTGTTCTTCCTCCCTATCAGCTACAAGGACAAGATACGCCAGGTGGAAGGGGTGGAGGGGGTGTCCGCGGCGAACTGGTTCGGGGGCATCTACATCGAGGAAAAGAATTTCTTCGCAAATTTTGCGGTCGAGCCGCAGTCCTATCTCGATCTTGTCCCGGAGTTTGTCCTTCCGCCCGACCAGAAAGAGGCCTTCCTGCGCGACCGGAAGGGCGCGGTAGCAGGGCGCAAGCTGGCGGAGAAATACGGCTGGAAGATCAGCGATCCCATCACCCTGAAGGGGACCATATTCCCGGGGAACTGGGATTTTACCCTGCAGGGCATCTACACGGGCAGGGACAAAACCGTGGACGAGTCCCAGTTCATCTTCCACTGGGACTACCTCAACGAGACCGTGAAGAAGGTCCTCCCGCGCCGCGCCGACCAGGCGGGCTTTTTCATTGTAGGCCTGAAGAATCCGCATCTCGCCGCGGAGGTCTCGACAGCCATCGATGCACAGTTCAAGAATTCCCTGGCCGAGACCCTGACCGAGACCGAGAAGGCCTTCCAGCTGAGCTTCATCTCCATGACCGAAGCCATCGTTATCGTCATCCGCCTCGTCTCTTTCATTATCATCGTCATCATCATGGCGGTGGTGGCCAACACCATGGCCATGACCGCGCGGGAGCGGATCGGGGAGTACGCCATCCTCAAGGCCCTCGGCTTCGGAGCACCCTACCTCGCCGTCCTGATTTTCGGGGAGTCCCTCTTCATCACCTCCCTCGGGGCAGCCCTGGGTATCGCCGCCACCTTTCCGGCGGCCAGGGCCTTCGGGAACGCCCTGGGCCAGTTCTTCCCGGTCTTCAATGTGGCGCCCGGAACAGTGTACCTGGACATCGCCGCATCCCTTGTGGTGGGAACAGTGGCCGCTGTGGTGCCCACGGTGCGGGCCGTCAGGATCCGGATTGCGGACGGGCTCCGGAGGATCGGGTAAGATGGGCATCCCGTACTATTACAGCCTGCGCAACCTCTGGACCCGCAAGCTGACCACCGGTCTCACCATCGCGGGCATGGCCCTCGTGGTCTTTGTCTTCGCCTCCCTCCTGATGCTGGCGGAAGGGCTCCGGAAGACACTGGTGGCAACAGGCTCCTATGATAACGTGGTCGTCATCCGCAAGGGGTCGAAATCGGAGGTCCAGAGCGGGGTCGAGCGGGGGCAGGCGTCCATTGTGGAGACCCTTCCGGAAGTGGCGGCGGGGCCCGACGGACAGCCCCTCGCAGCAAAGGAACTGGTGGTCCTGATCAGCCTGCCCAAGAGGGGGAGCGACAAGCCCTCCAACGTGCTGATCCGGGGCATCTCCGCCACCTCGCTGCTCCTGCGGCCCCAGGTGAAAATCACGGAGGGGCGGATGCCGAGGCCGGGCTCCTCTGAAATCATCGCGGGGACGAGCATCGCCAACAGGTTCAGAGGAGGCGGCATGGGCGAATCCCTGCACTTCGGCATGAGGGACTGGGCCGTGGTGGGGACCTTCGATGCGGGGAGCACCGGGTTCAGCTCGGAGATCTGGGGCGATGTGGACCAGCTCATGCAGGCCTTCCGCAGGCCGGTCTATTCCTCCGTCATCTTCAGGATGCGCGACCCCTCCGAATTCGAAAGGATAAAGCGGACTATCGACAACGACCCGCGCCTGAGCCTGGATGTCATGCGGGAAGTGCGCTACTACGAGGAGCAGTCCGAAGCCATGGCCAGGTTCCTCCGCATCCTGGGGATGTCCCTCACCGCCATCTTCTCCCTCGGGGCCATCATCGGCGCCATGATTACCATGTACGCGGCAGTGGCGAACCGCACCGCCGAGATCGGAACCCTGAGGGCCCTCGGTTTCCAGAGGGCGAGCATCCTCGGGGCCTTTGTCCTGGAATCGCTGTTCCTGGGTCTTCTCGGCGGACTGGCGGGCCTGTTCTTCGCCTCCTTCATGCAGCTGCTCACCATCTCCACCGTCAATTTCCAGACCTTCTCGGAGCTCGCCTTCTCCTTCACCCTCACCTTCAGGATCATCTACCAGGCCCTGCTCTTCTCCCTCTTCATGGGCTTTATCGGGGGAGTCCTTCCCGCGTTCCGGGCGTCGCGCATGAAGATCATCGACGCCCTGCGGGCGAGTTGATACCGAGCGGGAGTGTCAGTGTGCCCTTAGGCATGGGCCTCGGGGATACCCTCTTTCTTTGCGAGCGAATTTTTCCGTGGTCTCAGGGGATCATTTCTTCCGGATAATTACCCTATTACCCTTCAAGAATACGTGGGGGCAGGGCGTTACCTGCCCCCGCTGAGATTCCAGACGCTCGCTGCAGAGAAGAGGATACCTCCTCTGCCCCCGTATACCCCGTTTCGTAATCCGTCACCCCGGCAGCTCCCGGACCGAGCCGGGATAAGAGCCGGGGTCCAGTTCCTGTTGTCATTCCGGCTTGTCCGGAATCGTTTTTCAAGAGGGATTCCCGCAAGCACCGACAAGCAAGGACTGGCTTCGCTTACGGGAATACTATTCCCAGCCGGAGACCGAAGAACTCACTGAATTTCTTCTTCGTCTGTTATCGCGTAAAGCGGGGCAGGTTCGGACCTGATGATCTTTATCAGCAGAGTATCGGTGAGAGGCACCCAACGTCCGCCAGCCACCTCGATATGGATATTTTGCAGGAAGTCCTCCCCGGCAAGCCTCATGCCGGTGATAATCCGCTCATCGGGAGGAGGGAGCCTGCGCACGGTTTCGTCACCGAAGAGCGGGCTCAGCTCCCGGTAGATGGCGGAGAGCATTTTCGCCCTGAGGGTTCCGTCAAAGCCTTGCAGAAAACGGTCGCTGTCCTTTTTCACCTCGGCAAGAGGGACATTGTAGACCTCCTGGAAAAACACCCGCGGGTAGGAGGCGAAGAATACTTCATGGATCGTGACGCGTGAACGTCCCTTGAAGGCATGGTGTACGGTCAGTTCTCCCAGGGTCGCAACCACCTCGTACCGGTCCTCCTCATCCTTCATTACCACCATATTTTCGGTAGTCTCGCGGACGGGGCTCTCCTGTGAGCCCGCTGAAGACTTCTCAGCTTTTTCAGTCCCGGACCAGGCAGAGAAACGGGAAACAAGGAGGAGGGCAAGCGTGAGTGTTGCCGCCATCACCGCTCTGACAGAAAAAGAGAGAACCATCCGCACGTCTCCTTTCGACTGCGCCTCTTTCTTACCTTATAGCACAAAAGGGAGGGGGGGAAAAGAGGTACTCTTCCAAAAAAGGATACCTCTCTTGTATTTGACAGCGCAAGCTACTATCATAAGTCATAAAGGCAAAGCGTCGGGGTCCTCTTGATGGATAGGTGGCCCGCATTGAGCAGGACCCGGTCCACATAAGCCGGCTCCCGGCACAATAAGGAGGTCAATACGTATGCTGCGCTCAAGGAAAACAACAATGATGCTGTACGCAGTTGCGGCTTCAGTGCTCGCCTCTTCCGTTGCGCTCGCAGCGGATGCGGCAAAGGGGAAAGCTCTTTTTAAAGATCTGCATTTCGGCGGCGGAACAGCGGGACGCTCCTGCAACTCGTGCCATCCTGAGGGGAAAGGGCTCGAAAACGCCGGCGTGAAAAAAGAATTCCACATTATGGGCAAAAAGCAGCAGAGCCTGGAGGAAGCAGTCAATACCTGTATCGAGATGGCACTGAAAGGCAAGCCTATCGATCCGAAGTCCGCTGATATGGCCAATATCGTCGCCTATATAAAATCGCTGGGAGCAAAATCTCCTGAATCAGGGAAAAACAGACCGGCTGCCGGCGGCTATTAGCGTGAGGATTCAATACGTCGGAGGATAACCGGGAGATTTTGCAGAAGTAGGTGAAGCCCGGGGAGCGGTTGGGGAGATGACTGAATCGTGAATTTGATGTCCCCCTGGTGCAGTTGCATACAGCCTCACAAAACTGATACCTGGGGGCATCATATTTACAAGGTACGTAGTGGCAACTACATCCGGCACAGCCACATCTGCGCTTGCCGGGGAGGAAGGGCAAACTCGAAGTAATCACCGCCGACCTGCATGTCGTGCCGGTGGAGTTGACACCGGTACCGGCCATGGCGCAGGCCGCACGTCCAGATGCGCGGATGCTGCCACTCCTCCGTCTTGTTAATGGCGACTATCCCGCGATCCCCGCGGGCGAACACAAGAAAGCCGTCCGCTTCGAACAAAGATCGCTGCGGAGTGCCGTGCACCGCGTTATGGAAAGCGATCATGCCGACAATGTCGCTCCTTTTCCAGGCAGCGCACCAGCGGTCCCTATCACACTGATACGCCAGTGCACTTTCGTTATGATCGGAGAAGACCAGCGGCACACCCCCATCGCGGCCGAGAAGATAAGCGTTTGTAAGGAACTCGTCCTGGGGGTGTAAAAGCTGTCCCCGGAAACAGTCATTATAGGGGATATCGTGGGTGACGCTGAAGGTTACCGCACGGTGCCACGGCAGTGCCTGATGGAAAGCTGCCGGGTTTACCAGTTCCCGCATGCTGCCGCAGGGAGAGAAGACGCGGCGCAGGGTCTCGTGGAGGGGAAAGTCGTAAAAGGAGACATCGATTTCTCTGAGCAGCGGCCAGATGAAAAGATCCTCCTGCGCGTCGTTGCATGTCAGGGACTCGCCGAAGAGAAACTTGCCCCTCATGTCCTCCGTCTCGAATACCCGGCTCAGGTGCTCTTCCGGCAAATGTTTTATCGCATCGATCCGGTACCCGTCGAATCCCAGGTCATTAAGCGCCCGGAGGCAGGTCTTCTGCTGCTCGACGACCCGCTCGTTCAGGTCGAGATCGGGCAAGCCCGAAAGCCAGCGCTCCGTGGCCTCGTAAAGGTCCTCCCAGCACTGGATATTTTTTTCATTGTTGAAATCCTGTGGGCCGAAAAGGTTGTGATCAAGAGTTCCATAGAGTCTGTCGCGTTCGAAGGACTCTCGTTCGTTTCGGTAGCGGGCCAGTTCCGTATCGCCCGGAAAAGTGTACCCTTCCTTCGGGTTCCGCCAACTCTTCTCGTTTGCCATGTGATTGAATACGATGTCGGCGAAAATGCGGATGCCGTGATCGTGCAGAGCGTGAATGGCATTCTCCAGTTCCCCCTTGCTCCCGAGGAAAGACCGCACCACACGGTAGTCCTTTGGTTGATACCTCTGCCACCAATGGTGGCTGTCCTCCTTGCTGTACAGCGGTGGGGGCAATAGCACTGCACCAAACCCGTTGGCAGCTATTGTACCGGCTTCAGCAGCTACCTCCGCGTAGTTCCAATTGAAAGCATGAAGAATTACGTCAGCCACTGGAAATCACCTCCTCGAGCCTATCACGTTTTCAGGGCATGCAAGGTTATGTATTGCCGTACTTCTTGTTAAAATCGCTCTCGCTCATCACAAGTAAGAGGATACCTTCAATGAATCCGATAATTGAAGGAACAAACGTCCAACAGAAAAGGAGATACACGATGCCCCACCCGATTTTTCCGAGATAGAATTTATGGATGCCGAAACCGCCAAGAAAGAGGGCGAATAAAGCTGCCGCCAGTTTGCTCTTGCCATTTGGGGCCACTGCAGTAAGACTGTTCGGCGGGGGTAATTGTCGTACGCCGCATTTTGGGCAGATCTCCGCCTTTGCCTTAATGATGGCGCCGCACTCCGAGCAGAACTTTTCATCAGCGGCTTTCTGGATATTTTCAGTCAACGATGCCTCCTCATGTGAGCAGCCTTGTCAAGAACCTCCGCGGCCCACTGATTCAAACTTTTTCCCGACGCCTTTGCTACCATGAGGGCCTTGGCGTGGACCTCGGGAAAGATACGGAGCATGAGCTTGCCGGATGCCGGCTTGAGCGGCTCGCGTCCCATAAAAGCAAATCTATTGTGGCACAAAAAGCAGGCTTTCTGCCTCCAGTGCTGATGTGCAGTTCACCATGCTGGGGTGAGGGGAGTCTTGAGAAGATCTTACCCCTGGCGGCTGGAAGAAATTCTTTCAAGGCAGTTCCCTCCCCCTTCGAGGGGGGAGGGTGAGGGAGAGGGTGTTCTCCAGATGCCCCGCGACAGGCTCCTGCCCGGTGAAAAAAAATGCAAAGAGAAGTATCCTTAAAGGAGAAATGAACACGGGACGGCTGACACTACTGGCAGTCTTTTTCCTTTACCTGCTCCTCGCCCTCTCTGCGCACTTACCCTCCCACGCCAGGATTTCCTCGCTCCAGACAGAGGAGGAGGTCGCCATCTACTTCGACGACGGCGCGGAGAAAGCCGCCCATGACGTGCTGGAGGCTTACCCAGCCGTGAGGGAAGAGCTCTCCGCCCTGCTCGGGCAGAAGGTGGACTTCAGGCCGGAGGTGCGCCTGGTCAAGGGCGGAGAGGCTTTCAGGACAATGGCGGGAAGCGGCAGGGTAGCGGCCTTTGCCGTCCCCGGGAGGGACCTGATCGTGCTTGATATTTCACAGGCCTACGAGAGCCCTTTTTCCCTCAAGCCCACCCTCTCCCACGAGCTTTGTCATCTCCTCCTGCATCATACCGCCGGGGAGAGGGATCTTCCCCGGTGGTTCGACGAGGGGGTATGCCAATGGGCAAGCGGCGGAAGCGCGGAAGTGGCTGCCGGAGATGCGGGGAGCGCCCTGGCAAAGGCCGCGGCAGGGGGCACGCTGATCCCCCTCCGCCAATTGGAAACCTTTCCGCGGGAAGAGCACTCTTTTCTTCTCGCCTATGGGGAGAGCAGAAGCGTAGTGGAATATATCGCCGGCGAATTCGGCAGCGGGAGCATCGGGGAGATCCTCGCTCACCTGCGGGCGGGATCCTCCCTGGAAGACGCTTTCCGGAAGGCGCTCTCCCTTTCCCCTGCCGAGCTGGAGGAGAAGTGGCAGGAAAGCCTGACAAGGAGATACACCTGGTTCTCCTATCTGAGCAGCTATCTCACCCCCCTTCTTTTTCTCCTTGCAGCCCTCGTCACCGTCTGTGGGTTTATAAGAATGCTACAGAGAAAGAGGGCCTACCGGGACGAGGAGGAGGAAGAGGCGGAGGGACCGGAATGAGCAACTTTCCGGTTTACAGCGCACCCTTCTTTTTTATACAATACTAACAGTTGAACAATTGTTCATTTGTTTGCAACATGCGGAGGCGAAACTCATGGAGAAGAAAGAGGCGAAGACATTGCCCTACGAGAGTGATGTCTGCGAGGCTTCCTATGTCGACCAGGACAAGGTGCTCTCCGTCCTCCGGGGCATGAAGAACGAATCCGTCATGCAGCGGATTGCGGAGACCTTCAAAGTCCTGGGAGACCCCACGCGCACGAAGATTATCTATGCCCTGTCCAGCGCCGAGCTGTGCGTCTGCGATCTGGCGAGCCTGCTCGCCACCACCCGGTCCGCGATTTCCCATCAACTGCGGATTCTGAGAAACATGCGCCTGGTAAAGTACCGGAAAGAGGGGAAAATGGTGTTCTATTCCCTCGACGACGGACACATCCGGAATTTATTCAATGAATGCCTGAGGCATATCGAGGAAGAGGAATATGACCGATACGATACAGGAACGTCCTGAAATCATCGAGCAGCAGGAGAGAGGAAAACAGGAAACCTGCAGCCTCGCCGTGAAGGGGCTCGACTGCGCCACCTGTGCGGAAAAGGTGGAAAAGGCGCTCATGCGTCGGCGGGGAGTCCTCGGGGTAACCATCTATCTTGGCGCCGAAAGGGTGGACGTGCAGTTCGACCCGTCGGCGATCAACAGGAAGGCCATCGTCGGCGTCCTCAATGGGCTCGGGATACACGTTGCAGCGGAAAAAGGGGCACCTGCGCACGGGCATGAGCATGGGGAAAAGGGCTCCCGGCGCTTCGAGCTTCTGCGCATTGCAGGGGTGCTTTTCCTGGTGCTCCTCGGTCTTGCAGGGGTGGGCGAGGGCTTCCTGCAGGAAGGGAAGGGGCTGATCCATCTATGGGATATAGCGGCCCTTCTCATCGGCGGCTACCCCCTCCTCCGCCATGCGCTCATCGACCTGAAAGAGAAGTCCATTACCGCGGACGTCTTCATGGCACTGGGGGTCGTCTCTGCCACCGCCATCGGCGAGTTCCGCTCCGCCGCCGTCATCTCCCTCTTCATGCTGATCGCGGAGATCCTCGACTCCCTTACCATGGACCGGTCGCGCTCCGCCATACGGGAGCTGGTGAGCATGGCGCCGAAGACGGCACGGGTGAAGAGGGGAGATGCCGAGAGGGAGATACCGGCGGAAGAGGTGCAAAAAGGCGATATCGTTATTGTAAAACCGGGCGAAAAGATACCGGTGGAGGGGATCGTCGTCTCGGGGAGCAGCTTCGTCAACCAGGCCCCCATCACCGGCGAGTCGCTGCCCGTTGAAAAGAAAGAGGGAGAAAGCGTCTATGCGGCGACCATCAACCAGCATGGAATCCTCTTTGTCAAAGTGACCCATACGGGAGAGGATACCACCTACGCACGGATCATCAAGCTCGTGGAGGAGGCCGAGTCCTCCAAAGCCCAGGTCCAGAAGGTCGCCGATAAATTCGCAGCCTACTTCACTCCCGCCATCCTTGTGGTGGCAGTGCTCACCCTGCTGCTCACCGGGAAGCTCACCAACGCCATCGCCGTCCTGGTGGTGGCATGTCCCTGCACCGTCGCCATCGCCACGCCCCTTGCGGTCGTCGCAGGCATGGGCAGAGCAGCGAAACGGGGCATCATCATCAAGGGGGGGCGCTACCTCGAGGCACTGGCAAAAGTGGATACCCTGGTGATGGACAAGACCGGCACCCTGACCGTAGGAGACCCAGTAGTCACTGATATAAAAGGTTTTTCCGGTCACAGCGATGAAGAAATCATCGCCTTCACCGCAGGCACGGAACGGTACTCCGAACACCCCCTTGCCCGGGCCATTATGAAAAAGGCACTGGAAATGGGCATAAAGATCCCGGAGCCCGATCAGTGCTGCGTACTCCCCGGAATGGGCATCGAGGCGGTGGTGAAGGACACCAGCATCCTCCTCGGAAGCAGGGAACTACTCCTGAACAAGAGCATCCATCTCTCCGCAGAGGTGGAGAGGTATATCGCCGGGAGAGAGGAGGAGGGCAAGACGGTCCTGCTGCTGGCCCGGAACGGCACGGGCGGTCCCGCCGGCTGCGACGGCCCTGATGGCCGGAACGGTTGGAACGGCCACAACGAAATGATTATCGGGGTGATTTCCGTTTCCGACATCGTCCGCGAAGGGACGGCGGAAGCGCTCGCCGAGCTCAGGGAGATGGGGTTCCACGAACCGGTGATGCTGACCGGCGACAACCAGCGGACCGCCCGCGCGATCGCCGCACCCCTGGGGATCAGGGAGGTGATGTCCCGGCTGCTCCCCGAGGATAAGGTGAGGAAAATCAAGGAGTTGGTTGCGGGGGGACGGCAGGTCCTCATGGTGGGTGATGGGATCAATGACGCACCCGCCCTGGCGCAGGCCCATGTGGGTGTTGCGATGGGAGCCGTGGGGTCGGATGCGGCCATCGAGGCCTCGGACGTGGCCCTCATGCGCGATGAGTGGAAACAGATCCCCGAAGCCATCAGGATAGGGCGGAGCACCTTTGCGGTGATCCGCCAGAACATCGCCCTGGGGATTCTGTTCAACGTGGTCGGCATCGCCCTCGCCTCCGCAGGCATCCTCTCGCCGGTCGGGGCGGCGGTCGCCCATATCATGCCCGATATCCTGGTCTTCCTGAACTCTTCCCGCCTTCTGAAATAGGCTCACCCTCCACGGGAGCGCCGGAGGAGGGGAGGACTCGGCGGGAGTCCCCCCGTGCAGACTCTGCTCCTCCCGTGGTATGATGTCGAAAAAAAGCAGGAGGGCGTTGTTATGCAGGCGCTGGATACTATACTGAAGTTTATTGCCGACACCAGCATGTTGGCTATTCCTTTCGGGCAGATGCTCATTTTCGTCGTCATCAATTCCTTCTGCCTTCTGTTCGGGAAGTATAAACTGGGGCTGCTGGTTTCCTATTGTTTCGTCCTCTTCTGGGGCTTCATCTCGAACAGGGAGTTCTTCATCGACACCTTCGGCCAGACTACCTGGGGACTGATCATCTATGCCCTTTCCGGCATCGTCATGGTGGTGGTGCTGATCGTCGGGTTCTTCCAGAGCAGCAGGGAATAGTCCCCCTCCCGGGGCAAACGCATCAGAATGCCCGGCCAGTGAGTATTTCATCGAGAGTGCTTCGCTCTGCCTGCAATGACCGAGGAGTGGTCTCTTTCCGCCTTTTCTCCTGTCTCTGTCATTTTGCTTTTTGTCGTTTGATTTGTGATAATACAGGATTGTCTGCTTTCCGCTATTTTTCGTTTTTCCGTCTCCTCATGGTGCCGGCAATTATGCATTTTTGAAGTAAGCACTACCGCTAAGGAGGAACCCTGCATATGGCGACCCGTCACCGGCTGCCCCGCTCCGCCTGGAGGGCAATGATAGAGAGTGCATTCCATGCCAACTCCGTACGGAAGACCACCATGGCAGAGCTGTACCGGCTGGCACTCCGGCAGCCCGAGGTGATGGCGACATCCCATCCCTTTTATAAACCCG
>JADLDZ010000260.1 GCA_020846375.1 Nitrospirales bacterium
GCAACCCATGCCTTTCTGCCCGCCTTTGCACCCTGTCCCGCCGCGGTGAGGAGCCAGATAGAGCTCGGGGTAAAGAGCTACCAGCGGGTTTTCGGGAGGCCACCCCGGGGATTCTGGCTGCCCGAGTGCGGCTATTACCGCGGGCTCGATTCCTATTTGAAGGATGCGGGAATCCGCTATTTTTTCGTGGAGGCGCATGGGGTACTCCAGGGAAGGCCGAGACCCCGCTATAGTGTCTACCGCCCCGTGCTCTCCCCTGCGGGGCTTTCGGTCTTCGGAAGGGATTTCTCCTCTGCGAGACAGGTATGGTGTGCCTCCCGTGGATACCCGGGAGACCCCTGGTACCGGGACTTTTACCGTGATATCGGGTTCGATCTCCCCCTGGAGTACACGGGCAGATTCACCCGCTTCCATGGAATAAAGGCTTTTACCGGGATGAAATATTACCGGGTGACCGGACGGACGGGAGACAAGGAACCCTATGACAGAGCCGCTGCGCTGCATAAGGTTTCGGAGCATGCGGACCATTTCTCCGGGGAGAGGGAAGCCGACTTCCGGAAACTCCTGCCCTACGACTTTTCTCCGGTCATCCTCTCCGCCTTTGATGCCGAGCTCTTCGGACATTGGTGGTTCGAGGGGCCGGAGTGGCTGGATCTGGTGCTGCGGGGCAGGGAGGGAAAAGGGATGTCCCATCGGATCACCACCCCCTCCTCCTACCTCCTCCGGCATCCCGCCGCGCAAGAACACTGCACGGAGCTGGCGCCGTCCACCTGGGGCGAGGGGGGATACGGCGAGGTGTGGATCGGCGAGAGGAGCCACTCTCTCTACCGGCACCTGCACGCGATGGCGGACAGGATGAAGGGAATGGCGGTACGGATGAGGCGCGGAAAGGAGATGAAGAGAAAGGCGGTGCAAAGGGCACTGCACCAGGCAATGCGGGAAATGCTCCTGGCGCAGGCGAGCGACTGGGCCTTCCTGATGGAGAAGGACAGAGCGTCGGCATACGCGGAAAGCAGGGTGCAGGCGCACCTGGAGCGCTTCACCCTTCTTCACTCCATGCTCAGGGAGGGGAGGGTGGACGAAAAGACTGTCGGGGAACTGGAAGGGCGGGACGGAATCTTCCCATGGCTTTCCTGGCCCGGGGATTATGATGCCTTGCTTTCCGACAGCAGCGTTTCGTAGTGATATGCCTTCAGGTAGGAAAGGAATTCATCTACCGCATGGGAGATGACGGCTTTTCTGGGCATGATCAGGGAGAAATCCCGGAGGATCTTCTCTTCTTTCGGGGTGATCATTTTCAGGGTGCCGTACCGGAGCTCCGTCCTCGCAGCCCAGCGTGAGACGATGGAGACTCCCATACCGCTTTCCACCGCTTCCTTGATGGATTCCGTACCGCCGAGCACCATGGAGATACGCATGTCGCTGATCCTGATGCCGTGGGATGCCAGGTACTTTTCGATGATCTGGCGCGTTCCCGAGCCTTCCTCGCGGATGATGAAGGGCTCCTTCGTTATCTCGAGGAGGGAGATGACCTTTTTTCTGGCCCAGGGGTGATAGGAGGGCACCACGAGGGCAAGCTCATCCATGATCAGCCGCTCCGTTCTTATCTTGTGGCGTGATGTCTCGCCCTCCACCAGCCCGAGATCGATCCCCCCCGCATTCAGGAAGTCGAGAATCCTTTTTGTGTTCCCGATGAGCACGTTTATCTTGATTTTCGGATGGGTCTTTTTAAAGTCAACGATGACTCCGGGGAGTACATAGTTTCCTATGGTGGTGCTCGCACCGACCGTGATACTCCCCTTTATCAGTCCGGTGAGCTTTCCGATCTCCTTCTCCAGTTCAGCGTAGAGCGTCAGGATCTCTTTAGCGTACCGGTACAGGACTTCTCCTGCCGAGGTGAGATTGATGGAACTGCCGGAACGGTCGAAAAGCTTTGTTTCGTACAGCTCCTCGAGCGCGTGGATCTGCAGGCTGACGGCAGGTTGTGTCAAATGAATGATTTCAGAGGTCTTGGAGAAGCTCTTTGTTTCAGCAACCGTACAGAATACTTTCAGCTTGTGGTCTTCCATGGGATTTTTTTATGGTAGCATAAGTTTTAATTATAAGTAAAGAAACAAACAGGGTAAGTGCTTGGCGGAAGAGGGAAAACAGGAAGCTTCCGGGAAAGAGGGCAGGTAGGTTTTTGCGATGCGAAGAGGAAGGCCCGGCTGCCGGGGACAGGAGCAGCGCTATGCGTTGCCGGCTCCAGCGGTATGCGGAGCCTCCTCTTCCGGTCTCATGTAATACAGTATTCTCCTGCACTGGGGGCACTCGACGATTTCGTCGTTCGCTTTGATCTCGACGAACATCTGTGGGGGAATATGGAGGTTGCATCCCTGGCATATCTCATTCTTTGCTTCGACCACTGCCAGGCCCCGGGATGACTTCATGATATTCGTATACAGGACATACAGGCCTTCCTCTATACGGGAGACGAGTTTTTTCCTCTGTTCCTTGAGCTCTTTCAGCTCGCGCTCCCGCTGCTGCACCTCTCCCTCCAGGTCTTTTCTCACCGCCTCCACCTTCGTCTTCTCTCCGGCGGCACGGGCGGCTTCCTCCTTAAGACGGCGGGAGGATTCCTCCAGGGACTCCATGAGGGAGAGGAGCACGTCTTCCGCGGTCTTCAGATCTTCCTCTCCCTTTTCTATCTCCTTGAGGTGCGCCTGGTACTCCTTGTTGTTCTTGACCTCGGAAGACCGCTGCTTCAGCTTTTTCGCCTTTTCGCGCAACTCCTCGATCTCGATTTCCTTATCCTTCTTTTTTTTCTCCAAGGCTTCGTGGCTCTGGCGCTGCGATGTGCACGCCGCCTCGGCGTTTTTCAGGGGAGCCTCGCGGGAGGAGAGGGTGGCAGGGATTGCGTCGATTCTCATCCGCGAAGAAAGGATGAGAGTATCAAGTTTCTGAAGATCTATGAGAAGCTGTAGCTTTTCGTTCACCGCTCCCTCATTGTATGAAGGCGAAAAGGAGAAATCGGCGAGACGAGAGGGGGATTCACCCCGGGACGGAAATGCCGGAGGCGCCCGCTTCCCTCTTCTGCCTGCTCCGCTTTTCGCTTTTGTTTGGTGGGCCCACCAGGACTCGAACCTGGGACCAACCGGTTATGAGCCGGTAGCTCTACCAACTGAGCTATGGGCCCGCAAAGGTGTGCAACAGTAAGATCCCGCCCCCCGTGATTCTCCGCTCCGGGTGGCCTTCCTGTACAGAGCAGACCTTTGATCTCAAGCTTTCTACTATATAACCCTATCTTCGATAAGTCAAGGGTTTCCCAAAAAGTCCCGGAGCCATTTGCTCCGCGAAGGGTGCTTCAATTTGCGTATGGCTTTCACCTGGATCTGCCGGATGCGCTCCCGGGTCACATCGAATGCGTGCCCTACCTCCTCAAGGGTATGCGGGTTTTCCTCCCCGATGCCGAAACGTTTACGGATTACCATTTCCTCCTTGGGGGAGAGGGTGCAGAGGATCTTGTCGATGTGTGTCTTCAGGTCCTCCTGGATCACCACATCCAGAGGAGAAAGGTTCGATTTATCCTCGATGAAGTCTTTGAGCATCGTGTCGTCTTCCTCTCCGATGGGGGTTTCGATGGAGATGGGCTCTTTCGAGATCTTCAGGATATTCTTGACCTTGTCGACGGGTATCTTCGATCGTTTGGCAATCTCCTCGGGGCTGGGTTCCACACCGTATTCCTGCACCAGTTCCTTGGTTATCTTGTTTATTTTATTGATATTTTCTATCATGTGCACGGGGATGCGTATGATGCGGGACTGATCCGCAATCGCCCTGCTGATCGCCTGCCGTATCCACCACGTCGCATAGGTGCTGAACTTGTACCCGCGCCGGTACTCGAACTTGTCCACCGCCCGCATCAGGCCGATATTCCCCTCCTGGATGAGGTCTCCCAGGCTCAGTCCCTTGCCGATATACCTCTTTGCAATACTGATGACCAGCCTGAGATTCGACTCCACCAGTTGACCCTTTGCACCGCTGACCTCTATCTCCGCCCTGTCCAGCTCACGTGCGGTCTTCTTCACCTCGGTGGTGCGCAGTCCGATGGCGGTTTCGAGCTTCCTGATCTCGGTGATGAGCTGCTTGGATTCGGAAGACGTGCCCTTCGCTTTCTTCGCCTTCACGAGCTCCGCGTTCAGGGTTTCGAGCTGATCGCTCAGCTTCTTCAGCTCCTCTGAGAAAGCATTGATGACGTCTTCCTTCAGGTTCAGCTCCTTTACCCGTTGTAGTATCCGGTCCTGGTTGCACAGGAGCGATTTTGCGATGCGTGCATTTTTTTGCGCAGCAGGCGCCTTGCCCTCCGAGCAGAGACCCCCCTCTTTCAGGAGCCGTTTCCTCCGGGTAAACAGGGTGTATATCTCCTCGGTGAGTTTCGAGAACCGCTCTGTCTCCGCGAAGAGGTCCTCTTCCGCCAGTTCTTCGTCGTCCTGGATGAGATCCGTAAGGGGAGCCTCTCCTCTTTCCACCAGCCTGCCCAGGGTCACCAGCTTGTTGATGACAAACGGGATGGTAAAGAGGGCTCCCGAGATTTTCAGCTTGCACTCCTCGATCTGTTTTGCAATCTCGATCTCCCCTTCCTTGGTGAGAAGGGGGATCAGGCTGATCCCTTTCAAATAAGCTTTCAGCGGATCATATTCCTGCTCGATGGACTTCTTGACACCTTCGGTATCGACAGGTTCCGTATTTTCGAGTACCGCTATGTCGTCGATGGCATTATCGGGGAAATCGGCATCCTGCTTGCCGAAGCCCTCGTCATATGCATGAAACGGCTCTTTCAAGACCCCCTCCTTTCGTGATCCGTAAAGCCTTGACGGGAAAGACTTCCGGAGCTTTTCGACAGTTTTCCTTTTTTTTGGAGAAGCAGGGACTGCAGGCGCTCCACATCACCTGCCTCCCCTGCCGATCGTATCTGCTTTTCGAGATCCTTTACCGTGATATTCCTGAGACATTCCTCTATAACTACCTCCACGTTTTCCTCGTCGATTTCAGGGCTGACGGAAAGCTGGGTGACGAGCCTCTTCTCCTCTTCGTCGCAAAGGGCGAGGAGCCTTTCCGTCGAACGACCATCTGCTGCTCCGGAGATGAAAGCGGTTTTGATCTTTTCGAAAATCCCCTGTACGAGCCCGCTCCCCCGGTTGACCAGGGGAGAGCTTTCGAGGACCGGGACCGCCCGTTCAGGCGACGAGAGAAGCGCCAGGAGAAGCATGCGCTCCTCCCTGCTCAGTGCGGCAGTACCCGCGCTTTCCCCGCCCATGCGCATACCGGACGCTCCTTCCGCAGAGGGTCTCCCCTGCCGGGATGGACGCCGGTGGATATTCTTGAATTCCTCCCTGAGGGTCATTTCCTGTATCCCCGATCTGTCCGCCAGCTCCCGGAGTGCCTCATCCCTCATCAGGGGGTCGGGGCAGGGGGAGAGAAAGTGCAGCAGGGCTCTCACTCCGTCGATCCTGTTCCTTCCGGAGGACTTCAACAGGAACTCCACGGGGGACAGCGCATTGCCCATGCCTTTCCTGAACTGCTCCGGGCCGTACTTCCTCAGGAAGCTGTCGGGGTCCTCTCCCTGCGGAAGGAGGAGCACCTTGGCAGCCATACCCTCCGCATACACGAGCTCGATAGCCCTCTTTGTGGCGGAGACCCCTGCGGCATCTCCGTCGAACACGAGGAGGAGCTTGTCGGAGAACCTCCTGAGCTTTTTCAGGTGCCCTGCAGTGAGGGCGGTCCCCAGGGGGGCCACGGCATTATCGAACCCGTATTGGTGGCACAGGAGGGTATCCATGTATCCCTCCACGACAAGGGAATACCCCTTTCTGCTGATGGCGCTCTTCGCGCGGTGCAATCCGTAGCACGCCTCGCCCTTCCTGAAGATCGCACTCTCGGGAGAGTTGAGGTATTTGGGGGAGCTTTTCGAGGGGGCCATGATCCTTCCGCCGAAGGCGATGACCCTTTCCTGCAGATCGAGCAGCGGGAACATCAGCCTATCCCTGAAAAAATCGAAGGGCTCCTGCTCTCCGAAATAGACGAGCCCGGAAGCCTTTATACGCTCCGGGGGAAACTGTTGGCTGACGAGGCGAGTAAAGAGGGCGTTTCGCTCCTGTCTGCCGCAGCCGAGAGAAAATGTCCCGATGATTTCGTCTGTCAGCCCCCTCTCCTTCAGGTAGGCTGCTGTCTGGCGGGAGAGCGGGAGATTGCTCCTGAAGAAGGCGAGCGCCTCCTTGTTGATGGCGTACAGGTCCTCTCTCAGGCTTCTGCCTGCCTTCGACTCGCGTCGGTAGTCCTCGATCCGTATGCCCGCCTTGCCGGCGAGACAGGCGATCGCCTCCGGGAAGCTCATGCCCTCATATTCCATGATGAAAGAGAAGGCGTCTCCGCCTTTGCCGCAGCCGAAGCAATGGAAAATCTGCTTCGAGGGATTGACCATGAAAGAGGGGGTCTTTTCCGAGTGGAAGGGACAGAGGCCCTTATAGTTCTGTCCCGAACGTTTCAGATCGACATGCTCTGCGATCAGATTGACGATATCTATCTTCGATTTTATTTCTTCGACAACAGTATCAGGCTTCATAGCTGTCCCCCCGCTCTCTGCGCCTGCCGCAGCGGAGATGTCAGGCGGCGACGACACCGCAGCGCCGGAAACACCGGTCTAATTCCTTTTTATTCTCCTGAAACCCGAGCACTCGATGACTTCCGGCTGCCCATCTTCCTGCAGGGTGTCGAGAAGAAGGTTTACCCCTACATTATCACTGGCGATGTGCCCTGCTATCACCACATTGATATGGTTCTTTTCCGCCTCTTTCCGGTGGTCCTCGGTGAGATGCATGGCAACGACGGTATTGATCCCCCCAAGGGAGAGACTCTGAAAGATCTCTTTCGAGCCCTCCGTCCCGCCCGTCATATCGACGAAGACTTTCCCCGCCTTTCTGCTCTTTGCTCCCAGCAGGACCTTCGGTCCCGAACTGTTCTTTTCCGCCTCCAGGTATTCCGGAATCTTCCGCAGCAGGTCGACAACGTCTTCGAGGGTGTAGGGCTTTTCATTATCGAACATCTGCTGCAGGTAGGCGGCCACCATATTGTCCGCCGGGGTATGCAGGCAGAGGAGGGGGATGTCGAGCAGGCGTGCGGCGTCGACTGCCCGGGTGTGGTTCACCGGCATCAGCCTCCGCTCTATCTCTTTCATCCTGCCCTCCATCGTTCCTTCCGCTATATTGATGGGGACGCCGAACCTGCTCAGGATATCGGGCTGCATGGACATGACCGAGTGAAGTCCTGCGAGCGCCCTGCCCTCGGGATGATGCGAGACAATGAGGTCGACCGGCCTGTTCCGGGAGCGCAGGGTATCGGCCAGGAGCACTTCCCCCACTTCGATATCGATGCCCACCAGCACCCTGCGCAGAGGTTCTTCGCCGGTACCGTAGAGGATTCTCGAATCGGCGTACGGATTTTCGAGGTTTTCCCTGTCAAAGGTCTCTCTCTGTTTTGGGGAGAGGTTCTCATACTCCTTCTTCTTCCTCTCCAGTTCCTTCATGACGGAGTCTTTTCCCCGTGGGTCGTTTTCTATCCCTGTTGCGATCGCTTTCTTGTAGAAGCCGGAAAGATTCAACTATATCACCTCGTAGCATTGTCGCCGTTGCACATCGGCAGGGAAGAGGCGCCTCTTTTGCTCCCCGCCTGTCCAGAGGGGGCCGGAAAGGAAATGATGCAACGAAGGAACTCTGCTTACAGGGCTCTTACGGTTGCATCGGGTTCGCCATGCAAAAAGGCCTTGAGAATCATACCCACTGATGGAATCAGCTAAACGATTGATTTCAAGGCCTTTTGGGTTTGTGTGCGTCTACGTCTCAGGAAATATCTCCCTCATGCTTCAGCGAGCGGAGAGAGTTCGTTACCGTGAGGAGAAGGACCTGGTCCGCTTCGCCGCTTTCTTGCGAGCAGCCAGGACTTTCTTCTTCTTCTTGACGCTGGGCTTGTCATAATGCTCTCTTTTCTTTACATCTGAAAATATGCCATCGCGCTCGCACTGCTTTTTGAACTGCTTGAGAGCGGAATCGAGAGACTCGATGTCTTTTACTTTAACAGAGGGCACCCACATCCCTCCTCTCTATAATGAAATAATAAGGCTTTTTTGGTTATTTCCTACTTTAGCAGGTAATTGAGTTTCCTGTCAAGAAAAGCGCCCGGAAACAGGAGAATAAGGATTGACAACGGCCGCTGGTATTTTTATTATAATCGAATGGCGAAAAAATTTGATTTTTCAAAATTATCGCGGCAAAATATCCGCTCCCTGCGGCCTTACGAGGCAAAGGAGATACCTTGCAGGGTCAAATTGGATGCCAATGAGAGCCCGTACGAGCCCTTTCCCCTCGCTGAATGGAGGGAGAAGGCACTCTCCCTCAACCGGTATCCCGACCCAGATGCTGGAGAACTGAAAAAAAAGATCTCCCGGGCCTTTTCCGTTCGTCCTGAAGAAGTTCTTCCGGGGAACGGTTCCGATGAACTGATCTACTACCTGATCGCCACTTTCGGGGGGCCTGTTCTCTACCCTGTCCCGACCTTCTCCATGTACGGGATCATTGCCCAGTCCCTGGGCGAAAGGCACAAAGGGGTTCCCCTCGACGGGGAATTCGACCTCGACAGGGAGGCAATGATTGCCGTCGTCAAAACGGAGCGCCCGGCCCTCCTTTTTCTCAGTTCGCCCAATAACCCCACGGGAAATTGCTTCTCCACGGAAAAGATCCTCGGGATTATCGAGGCCTCAAAGGGAATCGTGGTGGTGGATGAAGCGTATCAGCCCTTTTCGAGCGAGCGGGGCTTTCTGCCCTTCCTGAAGGACTACCCGAACCTCGTCGTGCTCAGGACGATGAGCAAGATAGGGTTTGCCTCCCTGCGGGTAGGGTTCATGATGGCGGACAGGGGGCTGATCGCCGAGGTAAACAAGGTACGGCTCCCCTTCAATCTCAACGGACTTTCCCAGGCGGTGGCGGTGGAGTCTTTCAAGAGGAAGCGGGCTGTCCAGGCAGCGGTGAGGAGTATTATTATGGAAAGGGGAAGGCTCTCGGCTGCGCTGCGCACCCTGGAGGGGGTCACCCCGCATCCCTCCGAGGCGAACTTCATCCTGATAACGGTAAAAGACGCCGAAGCCGTGCACCGGAAGCTGCTGAAGGCAGGGGTGCTGGTGAGGAATCTGAACGGTACTATCAAGGGGGCTTTGCGGGTGACGGTCGGCACTCCCGCGGAGAATGCCCTTTTCCTGGAAGCGTTGAAAAAGGCGGTGGGGAGGAAACAGACATGAAGAGACGTGCCACTTTTGAACGAGTGACGAAAGAGACGGACATTTCCGTTACCATAGATCTCGACGGGAAAGGGGAGTACGAGGTGAACACTTCCATCCCCTTCCTGGACCATATGCTCAATCTATTCTCCTTTCACGGTCTCCTGGACCTCACGGTCAGAGCAAGGGGGGATATCGAGATCGATTACCACCACCTGATGGAAGACCTCGGAATCACCCTCGGCGAGGCGATCAGGAAGGCCGCAGGCGAGAAGAAAGGGATAAAAAGGTACGGAAACGCTCTCATTCCCATGGACGAAAGCCTCGCGCAGGTAATCCTCGACCTGAGCGGGCGGCCTTACCTGGTGTATAAGGTGTCTCCTGCCGGGGGGACGCTCCGGGACCTCGAAGTCTCTCTTTTTGAAGATTTCTTTCGTGCTCTGTCCAACCATGCCATGATGAATCTCCATATCATTGTCCACTACGGCAGGGACCTCCACCACATTTTCGAGGCGATCTTCAAGGCTTTCGGGCGGTCGTTGCAGGAAGCGGTTTCCCTTGACCAGAGGATCAGGGGAGTGCCCACCACCAAGGGGAAACTGTAAATCATTCGTATCCCTTCCGGCTGAAAGGGCTCAAAATCAGTGGTATACTTTTAGCAACGGGTATCTATAACACTTGTGCGAGGTGCGGCGATGAGTACTCCCCTGCAGGCAGGTTCGGTGAAAATAGCTTCGGTCATGGGAATTCCCATCCGGGTCCATTTCTCCTGGCTTATTATCTTCGGCCTTATCACATGGTCTCTCTCCATCTTCTACTTCCCCCACGCCGCCCCCGATCTGCCTGCCCGGCATTATTGGCTGGGGGGGGTCGCCGCAGCGCTGCTGCTCTTTTTCTCCGTGGCTTTTCATGAACTCCTCCACTCTTTTGTCGCCCTGAAGTATAAGCTCCCCATCTCCGATATCACCCTGTTCATCTTCGGGGGGGTGAGCCAGATGAAGGGAGAGCCGCCAAACCCGCAGGCAGAGTTCAGGATCGCCATTGCCGGACCGCTTTCGAGCTTTTTCCTTGCGGGTGTCTTCTATGCGGTATACCAGCTGGTTCCCGCCGGAGTGGTGCGGGCACTGCTCGTGTATCTCACCCAGTTGAACTTCATTCTCGGGGTTTTCAACCTTATTCCCGGTTTTCCCATGGACGGGGGGAGGGTGCTGAGGGCCTATCTCTGGAACAGATCCAAGGATTTCTTGTATGCGACACGGAAGGCGTCGGGGTACGGACAGAATATCGCGCTGGCCTTCATCCTGTTCGGGGTGTTTACGCTTTTTGCCGGATACACCGGGGGTCTCTGGCTGATGTTGATCGGATGGTTTCTCTATTCCGCCGCACAGGCGAGCTACCAGCAGGTGAGCCTCCATGAGATGCTCCGGGGCATCAAGGTGCGGAATATCATGGTGAGAGATGTGGTCAGCCTGCCTTCCGATGTTCCGGTCGAGAATGCGGTGAACGATTACTTCCTGCGCTATGGTTTCGGGGGCTTTCCGGTGATGGAGGGCGGACGCTTTCTGGGCTTCGTCTCCATGAAGGAGGTGAAGGATGTCCCCCGCGAGGAGTGGCGGAACAGACGGGTCGGCGACATCGTGGTGCCTCACGACCGGAAAGGGGAGATCGATGAGGACAGCGACGCGATGAAAGCGTTGGAGAAGATGATCGGCGAGGACCGGGGCAGGCTCGCCGTGATGGAAAACGGCGGCATCGTCGGCCTGATAACGCGCAACGGGATTGCGAAATACCTCCAGATAATGGGCAAATAAAGAGCAGTGCCGCCGGGCGTGCTTCCCTTGCTTTCGCCCCGGTCGAATCAGTATAATCCCTCATGTCCGAAGCGAACCTGAAGGTACTGCTCCTCCGACACACGCCTGACCCCGAAGAGGCGGTGGCACTGGCGGCAAAGCTTTGCTACAGCCCTTCCGCCATCGAATCCCTCCTTGAAAGAATAGAGAGCCGGGACCAGACGTCATTCGTGGAGAGGCTGATGAAAATGGGGCACACCAGCCCCCTTGAGCACGCCTCTTTCACCTTTGCCCTCGAGGGAATATCGAGGGCCTGCTCCCATCAACTGGTACGCCACCGTATCGCTTCCTACTCCCAGCAATCGCAGCGCTATGTCAGCGAGGCGGACGGCTTCGACTACCTCATCCCTCCCTCAATCCGCGAAGACAAGGAACTGAAGGAATACTTTGTCGCTTTTATGGCGGAAGCGCAGCGTGCCTATACCCACCTTGCGGAGAAGCTTCACGAAAGGGGTATTCACGGGGAAGCGGCGAACCAGGATGCCCGCTTTGTCCTGCCCAATGCGGCGGAGACGAAAATCATCGTCACCATGAACGCCCGTGAGCTGCTGCACTTTTTCCGGCAGCGGTGCTGCAACCGCGCCCAGTGGGAGATACGGCGCATGGCGGAAAGGATGCTGCGCCTCGCCAGGAAGGTCTCTCCGCTCATCTTTGCAGAGGCGGGCCCCGGCTGTCTCCACGCCCCCTGCCCCGAGGGGGAGTATTCCTGCGGGAAGATGAGGGAAGTGCGCAAGAAATACAGGATCGTTTAGCGGGCACTACCGTGCCCTGTCCGGGAGGGGAGGAGAATGCTCGACGAGAAAGAGAAGCTGACCCACATCATCGATCTGGGGCATGAAATCGCACGGGTGAACGATGTCGACCTCCTCCTTGAGAGAATCCTGACGGTGGCGCGCCGGTTTGTCAACGCCGATGCCGGCTCCATCTATGTCAGGGAAGAGAATCGCCTGAAGTTCAGCCATACACAGAATGAGACCATGCAGAAGAAGCTCGCGGCGGGACAGAAGCTCCTCTATTCCACTTTCTCCATCCCCATCGACAACGAGTCCATTGCGGGGTATGTCGCCGGTACCGGGAGGATGCTGAACATCCCGGACGTCTATGAGCTGTCTGAGGGCGTCCCCTACTCCTTCAACAAGGGCTACGACGAGATCTCGCGGTACCGTACCAAATCGGTCCTTACCTTTCCGCTTACCAACAACAGGGGAGAGGTCATCGGCGTTCTGCAGCTCATCAATGCCGTGAGCGGAGAGGGGGACATCCTGCCCTTTTCCCATGAGGACGAACCGTTCATCCTGCATTTCGCCAACAGTGCGGCAATCGCCATCGAGCGGGCGCAGATGACGAGGGCCATTATCCTGCGGATGATCAGGATGGCGGAATTGCGCGACCCCAAGGAGACGGGAGCCCATGTGAACCGTGTGGCGTCCTATGCGGTGGAGATCTATGAGCGGTGGGCTTTCGTGCGGGGCGTCCCCTCCAGAGAGATAGAGAAGAACAGGGACATCCTGAGGATGGCCGCGATGCTCCACGATGTGGGGAAAGTGGCCATCTCCGACGCGATTCTCAAGAAGCCGGCCCGGCTCGACCCCGGGGAGTTCGAGACCATGCAGCAGCATACCTACCTGGGTGCCCGCCTTTTTTCCGATACGTATTCCGACTTCGACGGCGCTTCGTCTCTTGTCTCGTTGAATCACCACGAACGCTGGGACGGGAGCGGCTATCCCGGGCATATCAACCCCCTGAACGGCCAGCCGATGCCGGGCTACGAGGGTCAGAACGGAAGGGCGCTGGGCAAGAAAGCCGAAGAAATACCTCCCTTCGGCAGGGTAGTGGCCATTGCGGACGTGTATGATGCCCTCTGCTCCCGGAGAGTGTACAAGGACCCCTGGGATGAGGAGCAGGTGCTCGAAACCATGAGGAGCGAGAGCGGAAAGCACTTCGACCCGGAAATGATCGAAGCCTTTTTTTCCGTTCTCGACGTTATCCGGTCCATCGCGCAGCGCTACCCGAATGTTTGAGGAGCAGCTTCGCATCCAGGATCATGGCTCCCTCGGGGTGGAGGACGACCGGGTTCAGGTCCATTTCCTCCACCATTCCGGTCGCCATTATTTCGGACACGGCAAGGAGAATGCGCAGGAGGGCTTCCCTGTCCACCGGAGGGTTTCCCCTGTACCCCTCGATGAGCGGGAGTCCCCGGCTCTGCCCGATGAGCCACAGGGCATCCCCGCGGGAGAGGGGGGCGAGGGCGAAAGAGCTGTCCCTGAGCAGTTCCACGAGGATGCCTCCCATGCCGAACAGCACCACCGGACCGAACTGCCTGTCCATGATGCCCCCCGCAATGATCTCGAGGCCGGGCGGAGCCATTTCCTCCACGAGGA
>JADLDZ010000261.1 GCA_020846375.1 Nitrospirales bacterium
ACCGGGTGTCTCTCACCTGCCGCAGCGATTGACGTGGGAAGCAACACCCTGCGACTCCTGATCGGATGTGTCCGGGAGGGCAGGATAGCACGCATCAGGCAGGAGCGTTCTGTAACCCGGCTCGGAAGAGATATGCAAAAGACGGGTGTACTTAACAGGGAGGGAATTGAAGCATCAATAAGAACTCTTGCGTTATTTAAAGAATTGCTTGATGGATATGGAGCCCTGCCTGTTAGGGCTGTGGGCACCAGTGCACTGCGCGAAGCGGCGGATAGCCACTCTTTCATCGAGAGAGCGCGGGAGGAGACAGGCATTGGAATCGTGGTAATCTCCGGAGAACGTGAGGCTGAGCTGACTCTCAAGGGGCTCCGCGGAGATGTCGTGTGCGGCGCTGCGCAAAAACCGGACATTCTCGTTGATCTGGGCGGTGGCAGCACCGAGATGATCGTATGTGGCGGTACGGTAAGCAAAGGGAGCATCCCCATCGGCGCCGTAAAACTTTTCAATCTCTTCCTGCACTCGGATCCTCCCACAGCCGAGGAATTGCATAAGGCTATTCAGCATGTTTACAAAGAGATTAACCGCTATTTCTTGAAGAACAATCTGCGTTCCGTTCCTCTCCAGTCGGGAGAACTGATCGCCACCGGCGGTACTGCAGCCACTGTTGCTGCGATCGATCTGGGACTGGAGTCCTATGATGGAGACAGGGTGCACCGCCATCGTATTACCTACCTGGCGCTGAAGACACTCCATGCAAAGCTTTCCGCAATGACCATAGCGGAAAGGGAGAACATACGGGGGATGGGGCGTGACCGTGCGGACATCATCGTGCCGGGCATGCTCATCCTGTTGATACTTATGGAAATCATGAAGAGAAATCGCGTCACTATCAGTGATTACGGACTCCTGGAGGGTATAATATCTGAAGGCCCCCACCCTTTTATGGGCCAGCCGTGAGGTCGGTTTTCCTTTGTTTTTCCATCAGAAACAGGGTGAAGCTGTGCTCCCGTAACAGGATGGCTTCAGCAGCATGCAGTTCGTCAGGGAGAAGGGATCCCGGGCCTCCCCATTGGACGTCGGCGGAATCCAGCGCCCTCTTCCATCTCCCTTCTGTGATGAAGTCCCCCAAAAAGACCCGGGTATCCGTGGTGTTGTAATTGAATGCGCAAAAGGAAAAACTGTTCTCTCGCTCCTGCCATCTCTTCAACAGGAGGACCTTTTCTTCTTCATAGACCGCCGTTTCCAGACGGCTCTTATCGCAAGTGCAGAGGGCAGGCACTTCTTTTCTTAAATTGATCAAAACCTTATAAAAGGCAAGCATTGTGCGGTGCTTGCCGTGCTCCCTCTTGTCCCAGAGTATTCTGGAGCGGAGAAAGGTCTCTTCCGCCTCAGGGTCCGGCGGCTCTTCCTCCCAGGCAAAGGAGGTAAATTCGTTTTTCCTTCCTTCGCGCACCGCCTTGACCAGTGCTGGATCGATGTGGTTGACAAAATACTGGAAAGGGGCATCCTCCCCATACTCTTCCCCCATGAAGAGAAGCGGCAGAAAAGGAGAGAGGAGCACTGTTCCCGCCGCAAGCTTCAACGCTTCGAAATGCACGAGTGAGGAAAGACGTTCTCCCGCCATGCGGTTCCCCACCTGGTCGTGGTTCTGGGAAAATACCACGAAGCGGTGCCCCGGTATGTCCGTTGAAGGCTGCCCCCTGCGGCATTTCCGGTACGGGGAGTACTCCCCGCTGTACACAAAGCCCTCCCTGAATGCTTTTGCCAGTTGTCCGACCTTCCCGTAATCGAGATAGTACCCCTCTTTCTCTCCGGTGAGGAGGACGTGGATGCAGTGGTGAAAGTCATCGCACCACTGGGCACTGAGGCTGAATCCTCCTCTGTCCTTCGGACGGATGAGCTTCGGGTCGTTCTGGTCTGCCTCGGCAATAAGGAAGCATTTCCTCCCCTCCTGCCGGGTCGATGCTTCTACTTCATCTGCAAGCTCCTGGAGGAAAGGATAGGCGCTGATATCATAGATCCTGTCCGCTGCATCCATGCGCAGGACATCGATATGATACTGCCGGAACCAGTAATGGGCATTCTGGATAAAGAAATTCCTCACTTCATCGCTGTACTCTCCGTCGAAGTTTATCGCCTCACCCCACGGGCTCCTATAGGAATCGGTGAAAAAGGGGCCGTACTCGCACACATAACATCCCTCGGGGCCCAGGTGGTTGTACACTACGTCCAGCTTCACAGCCAGCCCCCTTTTGTGACATTCGTTTACCAGGCGTTTCAACCCTCCAGGGCCGCCATAGGAATCCTGCACTGCAAAGGGGAAGACACCGTCGTATCCCCAGTTCCTTCTGCCCGGACATTGGGCCACCGGCATGAGCAGGAGCGCGGTGATGCCAAGATCCTTCAATTCGTCAAGACGGGCGACCACTCCGTCGAACGTGCCTTCCGGGGTGAATGTCCCCACATGCACTTCATAAAAAATCATCTCGCAGAGCTCCATGCCTTTCCACGCTCCGTCCTCCCAGGGAAAGGCATGGTGGTCTACCACCTGCGAGGGGCCGTGTACTCCGTCGGGTTGAAAGTGGGAGGCGGGATCGGGCCTCTCTCTCTCTTCGTCAATGCGATACAGATACTTGGTTCCCGGAGGTATGTTCTCCCCTATCACCTTCCAATACCCCTTTGCATCTCTCGTCATGGGCAGGATTCTTTCTTCCGGATACACTGTCTTGAGCTCTATTCTCCGGGCGAATGGCGCCCAGACACTGAATTCACCGGCATCATTACCCAGGTAATATGCTCCGATCTTCATATGAACCTCCTGCATAATCGGGGAACACATGGCGCACACCCATGGATATGCGGAAAGAAAGTGACGCTCTCCTTTAATTATAGAGGATTACCCTGCACCGGCAAAGAACCTCTTTCGGGGAGGGCAGTACACCCAATGAAACCATCCCGGTATCTGCGGGCATATGGTATAATTACTGCCATGAGGAAAGTCTTTTCACGGCCCCTGAGTCTTAAAAAAATACCTTTTCGTTTCTGTCCCGGCTGCGGCCACAGCCTGATCCATCGAATGATTGCCGAGGTGGTTGATTCACTCGGCATCCGTGAGAGGACAATAGGCATAGCCCCTGTAGGGTGTGCAGTCTTTGCGTATGACTATTTCAATTTCGATATTCTTGAAGTAGCACACGGACGTCCTCCGGCTGCGGCCACCGGGATGAAACGGGTCCTTCCCGACAGGATTGTCTTCTCTTATCAGGGGGATGGAGATCTGGCGGCCATCGGGACAGCGGAGATCATTCATGCTGCAAACAGGGGAGAAAATATCACCGTTTTTTTTGTCAACAATGCCACCTATGGAATGACGGGCGGGCAGATGG
>JADLDZ010000262.1 GCA_020846375.1 Nitrospirales bacterium
ACGCGGGACGACCTCCCCGACGGCGGTGCCGCGCAGTTTGCCGCTACGATCCGGGCTGTGAGGAAGAGGCTCCCTGCTGCACGGGTGGAAGTGCTCGTCCCCGACTTCCAAGGGGACAGGGAAGCGTTGCGGGCCGTGGTCGAGGCGGAGCCCGACGTGTTCAACCATAATATGGAAACGGTGCGGAGGCTCTATCCCGTGGTGCGGCCGCAGGCCGGATATGAGCGTTCGCTGGGGGTCCTGCGGGACGCAAAGGCGCTTGCTCCCGCTCTCCGCACCAAATCGGGTCTGATGCTCGGCGTGGGGGAGACCAGGGGGGAAGTGGAGGAACTGTTCAGGGACCTCAGGTCGGCCGGCTGCACGATCCTGACCATTGGGCAGTACCTGAGGCCAACAAAAAAGAATCTGCCTGTTGTAGAATACATACGGCCCGAAATCTTTGAAGAACTGAAGGAAACAGCCCTTGCAGCGGGCTTTGATTTTGTCGCCTCCGGCCCTCTGGTGAGGAGCTCGATGAACGCGGAGGAAATGTACGAACAAAGAAAGAGCAGGAACGGAGAGCCGGGAACCGGGAAGTGAGGAGGAGGCAGCATGTTTGAATTCAACCGGATCAAGAGATTACCGCCGTATGTATTCGCTATCGTCAATACGTTGAAAATGGAATACAGGAGGCAGGGAGAAGACATTATCGACCTCGGGATGGGCAACCCCGACATGGCCGCGCCCAGGCATGTCATCGACAAGCTGTGTGAGTCGGCGAAGAACCCGAAGAACCACCGTTATTCCGCTTCCAAGGGGATCACCCACCTCCGGATGGCCATCTCCGAATGGTACAAGAGGCGGTTCGACGTCGATATCGATCCCGACTCCGAAGCAGTGGTGACCATCGGCTCGAAAGAGGGTCTTTCCCACCTGGCCCTCGCCACGATCCAGCCGGGAGACGTGGTGATGACTCCCACGCCGGCCTATCCCATCCACCCCTATAGTGTCATTATTGCGGGCGGTGAGGTCACCAGTATTCCCATCGGACCGGGGATCGACTTCCTGTCGGAAATGGAAAAAGCGTACAAGAAGACATGGCCCCGGCCGAAGATGCTGATCATCAATTTCCCCCATAACCCCACTACGACAGTGGTCGAGGGGCTCGATCTCTTCAGGAAAGTGGTGGATTTCGCAAAAGAGAACAACATCATCGTCATCCACGACTTCGCCTATGCCGACCTCGTCTTCGACGACTACAAGGCTCCCAGCTTCCTCCAGGTGCCCGGCGCCAAGGACGTGGGGGTGGAGTTCTTCTCGCTGACGAAGAGCTACTCCATGGCGGGCTGGCGGGTCGGCTTCTGCGTGGGGAACAGGGACGTCATCAACGCCCTCATCAAGATAAAGAGCTACCTGGATTACGGGATGTTCCAGCCCATCCAGATCGCGAGTATCGTCGCCCTCCGCGGACCGCAGGACTGCGTGGAGGAGTTCCGGCAGGTCTACCAGTCCCGCAGGAACACCCTGATCAAGGGGTTGAACAGGGCGGGCTGGGCGATGGAATCCCCCAGGGCCACCATGTTCGTCTGGGCGGAGATCCCGGAGCCCTTCAAGGAGATGGGCTCTCTCGAATTCTGCAAGTACCTGATCGCCGAGGCGAAGGTGGCGGTTTCCCCCGGCATTGGTTTCGGCGAGGGGGGGGACGGGTATGTACGTTTCGCCCTCGTGGAGAACGAGCAGCGGATCAAGCAGGCGGTAGCCGGCATCAAGAAGGCGCTGCACCGGTGATCGCCGGCGGGTCCTGCGCACGCCGCTGAGATCGAATACCTGCTGGACATTGTTTTGTTGCGATAAAGGGGTTTCCGACTATGAAGAGAGATTCTGTTTCCGTTGGCATCATCGGGTTCGGCACGGTGGGGACCGGGACCGCCCGTATTCTGCTCGAAAACGGCGCGCTGATCAGGGAGAGGTGCGGCTTCTCCGTGGCGCTGAAGAGGATTGCGGACCTCGACATCACCAGGGACCGGGGGATCAGGGTGCCGGACGGGGTGCTTACCGCCGACGCGCGCGCCCTTCTCAATGATCCCGATATCGATATCATCGTGGAACTGATGGGGGGAATTCATCCCGCAAAGGAGTTTCTGCTCGAAGCGGTGCGGCAGGGAAAGCATGTGGTCACCGCCAACAAGGCGCTCCTCGCGACCGAGGGAGCCGGGATTTTCGCCGAGGCGGAGAGGGCGGGGGTCGAGATCGGGTTCGAGGCCTCCGTTGCCGGCGGAATCCCGATCATCAAAGTTCTCCGGGAGGGCCTCGTTGCGAACACTATCGTTGCGGTGTACGGGATCATCAACGGGACCTCGAACTACATCCTCACCAGAATGACGGAGGAGAAGGTGGAATTTTCCGCCGCGCTCGGAGAGGCGCAGAGGCTCGGCTACGCGGAAGCAGACCCCACTTTCGACATAGAGGGCATCGATACCGCGCACAAGCTCACCCTGATCGCCTCCCTTGCGTATGGGATCCCCCTTTCCTTCGACGAGGTGTACAAGGAGGGAATCACGAAGATCACCGCGCAGGATATCGGGTTTGCAGCGGAGCTGGGGTATAAGGTCAAGCTGCTTGCCATCACCAAGGCATCCGATGGAGGGGTGGAGATGCGGGTGCACCCTACGATGGTTCCGAATGAGTACCTCATTTCCAAGGTAGACGGTGTCTTCAACGCGGTGTACGTGGAGGGAGACGCGGTGGGCCCGACCCTTTACTACGGGAGAGGCGCCGGCGATATGCCGACGGGCAGCGCCGTTGTGGCGGATATCGTGGATATCGGGAAGAGTATTGTCCATGGTGCCGCCCGGAGGGCGCCGGGTATTTCCCCGGCGGCCGCATCACGGAATGGCATCCGGAAGATGGAGGATATCGAGAGCATGTATTACTTCAGGTTCTCCGCCATGGACGAGCCGGGAGTCCTCTCCAGGATCTCGGGCATCCTCGGGGCCTGCAATATCAGCATCGCTTCGGTTATCCAGAAGGGCAGAAGGATCGGCGGTTCCGTTCCCCTCGTCGTCCTGACCCACCGGGCCCGGGAACGGGATGTTCTCAACGCCCTCCGGGAGATCGACGCGCTGTCCGTTGTTGCGGACAAGACTCTCTTCATCAGGGTCGAGGGAAACGAAGAGTAGGGTGTCTCCCCTCCCGGTTCCGGTGCGGTTTTGCTTGCCTTCTTTTGCAGCTTTGTGATAAATTATGTTGATAATTTAATAAGATAGACTCGTGAAAGTGTCTTTTCAGGGGGCGCGGGAGGAGAGAATGGAAGAGATAAGATCCGACAAGAAAATCGATATACGGGGGCTTGTCTGCCCCTATACCTTCGTGAAGTCGAAGATCGCCATCGAGGCGATGGAGGTGGGCGAGGTGCTCGAGATACTCCTCGATTACGAGGAGGCTTCGAGGAGCATTCCGAAATCCATGGAGGACCACGGACAGAAGGTGTTGAAGGTGGAGAAAACGAACCATTCGGACTGGGTCCTGATGATCAGGAAGGAAACCGAGTAGGACGCGTCCGTTCCGGATTTTTTCGAAGCAGGGAGGTTGTGTAATGGATTTCACTGAAGAGCAATTGCACCGGTACAGCCGGCATATCATTCTCCCCGAGGTCGGGGGAAAGGGTCAGAAGAAACTGCTCGATGCGAAGGTTTTCATCGTGGGTGCCGGGGGGCTGGGGTGCCCCGTGGGGTACTACCTCGCTGCCGCGGGGGTGGGCACCATCGGTATGGCCGACAACGACACCGTCGAGCTGAGCAACCTCCAGAGGCAGATCGCCCACAGCACGAAAACGCTCGGGATGCACAAGGTGGATTCCGCAAAGGCCACCTTCGAGGCGCTGAATCCCGATGTAAATGTGGTGGGAATCAAGGAAAGGATATCGAAGGACACGATCCTCGACCTGATACGGGATTACGATATCGTGGTGGACGGCAGCGATAATTTCCCCACCCGCTACCTGGTGAACGATGCCTGTGTGATGGCGAAGAAGCCGCTGGTGAGCGGGGCCATCCTCCGGTTCGAGGGGCAGGTCACGACGATCCTCCCCGGCGAGGGGCATTGCTACCGGTGCCTCTTCGAGGAGATGCCCCCCGCGGGGCTGGTGCCCTCCTGCCAGGAGGCGGGAGTGATCGGCGCCATTACGGGAGTGATCGGCTCCCTGCAGGCATTGGAGGTCTGCAAGCTTATCCTGGGGAAGGGAGAGGTGCTGAAGAACACTCTTCTGATCTACGATGCCCTGAAGGTGACTTTCCGGCGGGTGAAGGTCCCGAAGAACCCCGGATGCTCCGTATGCGGCAGCAACCCCACCATCACGGAGCTGCAGGATTACGATGCAGGATACTGCAGAATCTAGAAAAAGACAGAATAAAGCAGAGTGAA
>JADLDZ010000263.1 GCA_020846375.1 Nitrospirales bacterium
TCTTGGCAAGGTAGAGGGCGCTGTCGGCGCGCCGGACGAGGCTGTCCATTGAATCACCCTCTTCTAGTTCAGTGACTCCGATGCTGACGGTAATACCCCCTGCCTGGCTGAAAGAGTGGCTTTCGATAGTCTGCCGGATTTTCTCCGCAAGATCGAGCGCTCCCTGCAGGGCGGTTTCCGGGGCGAAGAGGGTAAACTCCTCCCCCCCGTAGCGCGCAAAGATATCCGCTTTCCTGATGCTTTTCTCTACCACGCGCGCCAGGGTTTTCAAAACGACATCACCCCTGTCATGTCCATAGGTATCGTTCACCTGCTTGAAATGGTCGATGTCGAACAGGAGCAAAGAGAGGGGGCGTCCGTACCTCCGGGCCTGCTCCACGCCCCCCCGCAGGAGGTCGAAGAACTTCCGCCTGTTGTAGATGTCCGTCAGTGGGTCCCGTTCCGCAAGCTCCCGCAGCTTTTCTTCCGCCCGGATGCGTTCGGTAATGTCTTTCGACGTGGAAACATAATGGGTGATGACGCCGGAGCTGTCCCGTATGGGGGTGATGGTGTGCTCGTCATAGAACAGCTCGCCGTTTTTCTTCTTGTTGACGAACACGGAACGGAAGACCCTTCCCGCGAGGATCTCGTCCCAGAGGTTTTTATAGAACGGTACATCATGCTCCCCCGATTTGAGGATATTCGGTGTCTTTCCAATGGCTTCCTCTCTCGTATATCCGGTGTTCGCCTCAAAAGCGGGGTTCACATATTCGATGAGGCCGTTCCGGTCGGTGATGACAATGCTGTCCGCCGTCCATTCCACGGCGGTGGAGAGTTTTCTCAACTCCTCCCCGGCTCTCTTGCGGTCGGTGATATCCTCGGCGGAGCAGATGATGCTGGTGATCCTGCCGTCAAACAGGAGGGGGGCCGCACTGTACGCGATGGTCCTTTTCGCCCCGTCCTTGCGGACGATTTCCGTCTCCTGCTGCGATACGGTCATCCCGTGCACCGAGACGTCGATAAAGTGTTGCTGGACATCCGGAAGGAGCCCGGGAGAGATGATCAGTGAAAGGTGCTTGCCGGCCAGCTCTTCGTGGCTGTACCCGGTGATTTCAGAGGTGCGGCGGTTCGCGAGGGCAAATCTTCCCCCCAGATCGAGAACGTAGAGGGCATCGGTGACATTGTCCATTATTTTTTCGAGAAAATCCTTCGATTGCTTCAGGGACTCCTCTATCTGCCTTTGGCGGGTGATGTCTTTGACGGTCCCCATGGTGGCGACCCCGCCCTGGTAGGGAATGAGTCCGACGACAATATGCACCAGGATCCGGGTATGCCTGTCTTTATGGAGCAGTCTTAGCTCGTACTCGTTGGGCACCTCCTCTCCCGCAAGGCGTTTCGTGTAGCGGGAACGGACGGTTTCGAGGTCCTCCGGGGCAACCATTTGCTGAAAATCCCGACCGATGATCTCCTCCGGCGAGCATCCCGCCATTGCGGCGAGTGCCCTGTTGACGAAGCGGAGGCGGGTGTCCTGAATGATGAAAATGCCATCCTGCATGTTCTCTACCAGGGTGCGGTATTTCTCTTCGGACTGACGCTGGATTTCTTCGCCTCTGCGGGCACGGGCGAAGTAGCGGGACAGGAGGAGTCCGAACACGACGGAGACGAGGATGATGATGACCCTGAAATAGAGCTCGGACAGGGTCAGGGAGAACAGCAGGACATCGGGGAAGGACTTGCCCGAGGGGAAGACAAGGAAATCGAGCACCGCGTCGATCCACCAGGTGGAAAAACCGGCCGCAGCGGACAGAAGGATTATTTTGAGCTCTGTTTTCATCCTGTTTCTTTTTGCAATCTTCTCTATTATACCTCAACGGCATGCAAGGGAAAGGCAACCGGATTTTCATCCCTCACGTTATCCCCTATAATTTAGGTAAGACTGAATGGATGAGGAGGCCGGCAATGGGCAGAAAAATCGTTACTGTGGACGGCTGCACCGCATGTGCCCATGTGGTACATGCCACCAATGAGATTATCACCATCTATCCCATCACTCCCTCTACCCCCATCGCACAGATATGCGATGAGAAATCCGCGTCGGGTACGGTAAACATCTGGGGAGCGGTGCCCCGGGTGAGCCAGATGCAGTCAGAGGCGGGAGTGGCGGGGGCGGTGCACGGTTCGCTCACTACGGGCGCCCTGGCGACCACGGTTTCCGCTTCCCAGGGCCTGCTGCTCATCATTCCGGTAATGTACAAAATCGCGGGAGAGCTCACTCCCACGGTATTCCATATCACCGCCCGTTCGCTTGCCTGTCAGGGGCTCTCCATCTTCGGGGACCATTCCGATGTGATGGCGGCGCGCGCCACCGGGTTTGCCCTGCTCTGTTCGCGGGATGTGCAGGAGTCCATGGACTTCGCACTCATTGCACAGGCGGCAGCCCTCGAGTCCAGGGTGCCCTTCCTCCATTTTTTTGACGGGTTCAGGACCTCTCACGAGATCAGGAAGATCGAAGAGCTTTCCTTTGACGATATGCGGGCGATGATCGACGACGACCTTGTTCTTGCGCACCGGATGAGGGGCCTCACGCCGGACCGCCCCTCGATCCGCGGTACTGCCCAGGACCCTGATGTCTATTTCCAGGGGAGGGAGACGGTCAACCGGTTCTATAACGCCGCCCCCTCTCTTGTGCAGAAGACGATGGACAGGTTCGCGGGGATTACGGGCAGGCGGTACAGGCTTTTCGACTACTACGGGCATCCTGATGCGGAGCGAGTCGTCGTGGTGATGGGCTCCGCAGGAGAGACGCTTCTCGTCACTATTGACGAGCTGAACGCCCGGGGCGAAAGGCTCGGACTGGTGCAGGTCCGGCTCTACCGCCCCTTTTCCATAGAGGCCTTTGCAGAGGCGCTCCCTGCGAGCGTCCGCGCCATCGCCGTGCTGGACCGCACCA
>JADLDZ010000264.1 GCA_020846375.1 Nitrospirales bacterium
CGGCGGAGAACTGGAAGCCCTCATCCACTCCCAGGGAGAGGGGAAGGACCGTTCCCTCGCCCTTCAATACGATGGGTTTTCCGTCCTTATCTTTATATTTTTTGAGGCTGACGCTCTTGAGCGCTCCTCCCCGGGAGGTGAGAACAGCGGTAAAAAGCTCGTTCTCCACCACCACTTCCTTTGCCTTTGCAGTGCCCTCTGCCGGAGCCGCCTGGGGAGGAAGGAGAGCCGGTGGGGCCGGAAGAGAAGAAGGAGAGGCAGAGGGAGAGGGTTCCTGCACCGTTCCCTTTCCAGGGGCCGGCGGCGGGGGTGCTGCCTGTTTTGCGAAGAAATACTGGTAGACAATCAGGATCGCGATGGAGATCGTAATGGCAAGTAATGTTCTTTTTTCCATGTAAGTCCTCTGGTGCTTACCGCACGGGGTCATGCCCGCCCGGATGAAAGGGGTGGCACTTCACAATCCTCTTCAGGGCAAGCAGGCAGCCCTTCGCCGCTCCGTATTTTTCCAGCGCCTCGATGGAGTATTCCGAGCAGGAAGGAGTGAACCTGCAACTGGGGGGCAACACAGGGGAAAGCAGGTATCGGTAAAGTTTTACAAGGGCGATGAGAGCTATTTTCACCGCGCAGGACGCTCCGTTACCCGGCCAGGCGTTTCCTGCCCTTGGCGCGTCTTCTCTTCACTATCTTCCTGCCTGCGCTGCTGCTCATTCTGGTGAGGAAGCCGTGCGTCTTCTTCCTTCTGCCTTTATGTGGATTGTATGTCGTATACGTGCCCATTCTTCAGCCTCCGGGATAAAGTAGTGAAACAAAATTATAAATTTTCCCCCCCTTGAAAGTCAATCGGGAACCTTGCCCGGCAGGGGGATGCCGCTCATCCTTTCCTCATCAGGGCTTCCAATACTCCTCGAACCTGCCGTTCCGGGTGACCCACACCACATAGGGCAATTGGGACACATCCCCTCTCTCGGTGAACCTGATCTTCCCGAGGGCTCCGGAAAACTCCATGGAATGCAGCTTCCCGATCACCGCCTTGCCCTCTGTGGTCCCCGCCTCCTTTATCGCGGCCAGGAGGATGTTGATCGCATCGTAGGCGTAAATGGAATAGGGCCCCAGCTCTCCGTATTTCGCCGTGTATTTCTCGATGAACGCCTTCGCAGAGGGGATGGCGTGGGGGTCGGGGCTGAAGGTGAGATAGGTGCCCTCTGCTGCCTTCTCTCCCGCGATTTCGACGAACTTTGGATCAATGCTGCCGTCGCCGCTCAGGAAAGGAACGGCCAGGTTGATCTCTCGCGCCTGTTTCACGAGGAGACCCGTTTCGGGGTAGATCCCCCCGAAGAACACCAGGTCGGGATGCTTCTCGCGCACTGCGGTAAGGACGGGCTTGAAATCCTTGTCCCCCTTCGTGATGCCGCCGTAATACACGACCTCCACCCCTGCACCGAGGTTCTTCCGGAACAGGTCGGCGAAGCCCTGGCCGTAGGTCGTCTTGTCATGGAGGACCGCCACCTTCCTGACATTCAGCCGGGTTCGGGCGAAATCAGCGGCCACCTTGCCCTGCTGCTCGTCCGTCCCGCACACCCGGAAAACTCCCCCGTATCCCCGCCCGGTGAGCAGCGGGTTCGTCGAGGCGGGAGTGATCATGGGGAGGTTCGCCCGGTTATAGACATCGGAAGCCGGGATGGAGCAGCTCGAATTGAAATGCCCGATAACGCCCGCCACTCCGTCATTCACCATCCTGTTCGCCACCGACACCGCCTGTTTCGGGTCTGCCTGGTCGTCCCCCACAATGACCTCGATCTTCTTCCCGAGGACCCCGCCCTTGCTGTTCCACTCCTCCACCGCAATGCCGATCCCGTTTTTGAAGTCGCTCCCCATCTTCGCCTCAGCACCCGTCATCTGGGCGGCAACCCCCACCTTGACGACTTCCTCCTTTTTCGCGCAGCCCGTTGTCAGCAGGGCGAAAGCCGACAGCGCCAGGAAAAAGACCGCTCCAGGGAAAGCCGCCGCCTCTTTCATAAGGCGGATGCCGCACTTCCGGTCCTCGCTTTTACCTCTCATTCTTCACTTCCCCCTCTCTTCCTTGTTCTTTGTACTGCTCCCAGGAGCCTCTTCGCGTTCTCCTCCAGATCGCCGCAGAACAGCCCGGAAGAGACCGCTACTCCGTCACAGCCTGCGGCAAAGACGGAATCGGCATTCCCCGCATTTATGCCGCCGATGGCGATCACCGGGATCTCCACCGCCGCCCTGATCTCTCTCAATGCCTCTATCCCCTGCGGTGCTCCGACTTCCTTTGTGGTGGTGGAAAAAATGGACCCGAAGCCGATATAGTCGGCCCCTCCCCGCTCCGCCCCCACGGCCTCGCGGAGGGAGTGGGTCGATATGCCGATGATCCTGTCTCCCATGATCTTCCTCGCTTCGGCAAGGGGGAGGTCGTCCTGTCCGAGGTGGACACCGTCGGCATCCACGGCAAGGGCGAGGTCCGCCTCATCATTCACGATGAAACAGGCCCCGAAGCAGCGGGTCAGCTCCCGCAGCTCCAGCGCCTCGCCGTACCTGTCCCTCTTCGTCCTGCCCTTTTCCCGGTACTGGACCCAGCGGACCCCCGACTCCAGGAGCGTACGGACGACGGTTCCAAGGGGCCTGCCGGCCCGTGCATCCGTGATGAAGCAGAGACGACCGATCCCTTTCATCCCCGGTCAGCCGAGCGCCTCCGCCGGCTTCGCTCCGTTGCCGGGCTGCCGGGATATCCGTTCGATGAAATCGGTAGTGAAATTGCCTTTGATGAAATCAGGATGGGTGAATACTCTCTGGTGGAAGGGGATGGTGGTCTTGATGCCCTCGACGACAAACTCGTCCAGAGCCCTTCTCATCCGGGCAATCGCCTCCTCCCGGTTTTTGCCCTTCACGATCAGCTTCGCGATCATGGAGTCGTACTGGGAGGGCACCACCCACCCGCTGTAGGCGGCGGTGTCGATCCGCACACCGGGGCCCCCCGGCGGCATGAACTGGGTAAGTCTTCCCGGACAGGGAATGAATTTGTCGGGGTCCTCGGCATTGATCCTGCATTCGATGACATGACCCGACGCCCGTATCTGGTTCTGCTTGTACAACAGCGGGAACCCCGCGGCGATCCGTATCTGTTCCTTTACGATGTCCACACCGGTCAGCTCCTCGGTGACGGGATGCTCCACCTGCACCCGGGTATTGATCTCCATGAAGTAGATGTTCTGATCCTGATCGACGATAAACTCTATGGTCCCCACGTTCCGGTACTTCATCGCCTTCGCCGCCCGGACTGCGAGCTCCCCGATCTTCTTGCGGAACTTCTCCGTCGCGATGGGCGAGGGGGATTCCTCGATGAGCTTCTGGTGCCTCCTCTGCACGGAACAGTCACGCTCCCCGAGGTGGATGACGTTCCCCTTGCCGTCCGCGATGATCTGCACCTCGATATGGCGGATCGAGGAGAGGTATTTCTCCACGTAGAGTTCGCTGCTTCCGAAAGCGGTCAGGGACTCCCTCTGCGCCATATGGAACGACGTGGAGAGTTCCTCCTCTTCGTTGACGATGCGCATCCCCCGTCCGCCCCCCCCTGCGGAGGCCTTGACGATGACCGGAAACCCTATCTTCTTCGCGATCTTCATCACCAGCTCTTCCGATGCCACAGGCCCATCGCTCCCCGGCACCACGGGAATGCCCCTCCTCTTCATGATCTGGCGGGCCTTCGCCTTGTCCCCTCCCATACGCAGCGTCTCGGCGCTCGGCCCGATGAAGACGATGCCCGACGTGGTGCACGCCTCCGCCAGCTGCGGGTTCTCGGACAGGAAGCCGTACCCGGGATGGATGGCCTCGGAGTCGGTGAGCTCCGCAGCGCTCAGGATCGCGGGGATGTTCAGATAGCTCTGCGCCGGGACCGCGGGACCGATGCAGATGGACTCATCCGCCAGCTTTACATGGAGAGACTCCCTCTCGATATCCGAAAAGATGGCGACGGTCCTGATGCCCAGTTCCCTGCATGCCCGGATCACCCGCACCGCTATCTCCCCGCGGTTCGCAATCAGTATCTTTTTAAAGAGCTCCATTCTTCACCTCAGGCAAGGGAAGGCGGGGGACCCGCTCCTGCCCCTCCGCTCCCCGCTTTTTGTTTTCAGACCGGCTCAATCAGGAAGAGCGGCTCGCCGTACTCCACCGGATGACCGTTGTCCACCAGTATCCGGACCACCAC
>JADLDZ010000265.1 GCA_020846375.1 Nitrospirales bacterium
CCTGTCCTTCCCCGATGATTTCGGCGGCTCCGTTGTTCCGCGAGGTGATGACCGGGAGACCCGAAGCCATGGCTTCCAGGGTGGCGTTGCTGAAGGGGTCGTACAGCGTGGGAAGGACGAAGAGGTCCGAGGCCGCGTACAGGCCCTCTATTTCCCGGTACGGCCCCAGAAAGACGACCCGTCCGGAGATGCCGCGCTCCTTCGCAAGCTCCCGGTAGGCCTCCGTCTCCCCCTTGCCGGCGACGAGGAGCCTCCGGTGCGGCTCCTGCAGCAGGGCAAAGGCCTCCAGGAGAGTCCCGAGGCCTTTCCGCCTGAACCCCGAGCCCACAAAAAGAACCGTCTTTTCCCCCTCGCGCAGTCCGAGGCGCTCCCGCACCTCCCCGCGCCATCTTTCCCTGTTTCCCGGGGTGAAGCGCTCCAGGTCCACCCCGTTGTGGAGAACGGTTATCTTTTCCTCCCGGACCCCGTAATGCCGGATGATCTGCCCCTTCACCATCCCCGAATTGGCGACGATACGGCCGGTCGTGGCGAAAAGCTTCTGTTCGAGGGAGAGGAGAAGACGGTGCAAGGGGTTGAGGGAGAAGGATATCTTCTTGTAGAACGGTTCAGTCCGCCCCCTGATGGCGAGCCACTCCGCATGGCATCCCTCCCCTGCCCGGTAGATATCCTGGCAGGTTGTCCGCTCGAAGCTGACGGTGCAGGAGGCGCGCAGTTCCCTCAGGAGCGCGCACGCGTTCCTGTTGAAGGTGGCGGTGGAGAGGTAAGAGCCCGCGTTCACCACAGGCACCCGGTGGAACCGTATGCCCTCCGTGGGGACCCATGCATGAGAAAGCACGTTGATCTCGAATTCTCCCTTCAGCCGGTCCATCAGCGTGCGCAGGTAGTTTTCGGCCCCCCCATGGGGGGAAAAGCGTTTTTTTATGAAAAAGAGCCGTCTCATCGGAATGTTTTATTTTTCGGTTTTTTTATTATATCATTAGTTCTATGTGTGGGAATGAAGAAGGCAGCCCGGACTGCATTCCCCATCCATGATGGAGGGTACATGACAGAAGATTTCGTTGCAGGCAGGAAGGGAATAGCGGTGGTGGGCATGGGCTATGTGGGACTTCCCCTGTGCATCAGCATGGGGAAGTCCTTCGGCAGGGTAATCGGCTTCGATATCAGTACGGCCCGGATACGGGAGCTGCAGGAGGGCCAGGACAGGACCCTCGAAGTCTCTCCGGAAGATATCGCCGCGGCATCGGTCCTGTTCACCACCGATCCCGCGGAGCTGAAAGAGGCGAGTGTCATCATCGTTGCGGTCCCCACCCCGATCAACTCCCATAATATACCCGACCTGAAACCACTGCAGTCCGCCTCGGAGATAGTGGGCAGGAACCTGAGCAGGGGAGCGGTGGTGGTCTATGAATCGACGGTGTACCCCGGGGTTACGGAGGACATCTGCGGTCCCCTTATCGAAAAGCACTCCGGGCTGAAAGCGGGTAAGGACTTCACCCTCGGCTACTCCCCCGAGAGAATCAACCCGGGAGACAAGGTGCATACCGTGGAGAATATCGTGAAGGTCGTTTCGGCCCAGGACAGCGGGACCACGGAACTGCTCGCGGCGATCTACGGGAAGGTGATCAGGGCGGGGATCTACCAGGCGCACGACATCAAGACCGCGGAGTCCGCAAAGGTCATCGAGAATATCCAGAGGGACCTGAATATCGCACTGATCAATGAGCTGTCCATCATCTTCCACCGCATGGGGATCGATACCATGAAGGTGCTCGAGGCGGCCGGGACGAAGTGGAACTTCCTGCCCTTCCGGCCGGGCCTCGTGGGCGGGCACTGCATCGGGGTGGACCCGTACTATCTCACCTTCAAGGCCCAGGAGGTGGGCTACCATCCCGAAGTGATCCTCGCGGGAAGGCGGATCAACGACTATATGGGGAAGTACATCGCGGAGCAGACCATAAAGGAGATGATCAAGGCCGGGACCGCGGTCAAGGGGAGCCGGGTCCTGATCCTGGGCTTCACCTTCAAGGAAAATGTCAAGGACGTGCGCAATACACGGGTGGTCGATATTTACCAGGAGCTCAGGGAGTACGGGGTCATCCCCTTCATCCATGATCCCGAGGCGGAGAAGGAGGAAGTCAGGGAGGAGTACGGCATCGAGCTGATCGGGAACCTCCATGAGTTCTGCCCGTACAGCGGCATCATCGCCGCGGTGCGGCATGACAAGTTCAACGGGATCACGCCGGCTTACCTGCGCTCCCTGTGCGGCAATGCCCCCGTTCTGATCGACGTGAAGGGGTGCTTCGACGGGGAGGTCTGCGAGGCCTCCGGCTTCGGCCGCTACTGGAGGCTGTAGGCGTTCCGTGGGATACTTTAACGGTTACCGGGGCATCTGTCATGCGGGGGAAGGTTCGGTCTCCCTGCCAATGAACAGGCGCAGAGTGTTGGGCAGGGAGGGGAAATCCCTGCTGCCCGCTCCATAGCCGATGCTATCCACAGACAGCGCCGGCTTCTGCTGGTAGAGTGCGTCCAATCCTTTGAGGATTACTGCTCCTGTGGGGGTCGTAAGCTCAAAGGGGATATCAGAGCGGTATGTCGGAAAGCCCTTCAACAACTCCGCTGCAGCAGGAGCGGGCACCGGAAGAACGCCATGGTCCGTTTCAACAGTGCCGCTGCCCACATTGACGGCAGAGGTGTATACTCTCTCCACTCCCAGGAGAGAGAGACCGCAAAGGGTGCCGAAGATGTCCACCA
>JADLDZ010000266.1 GCA_020846375.1 Nitrospirales bacterium
CAACCACGGAGAAATATGCGCGGGGTGTTGACCTCGAAATGATGAGAAAAACGCAGGCACTTATTCAGATACCCACCGATCTTATCCCTAAAAACGACTGTCCCTGATGTGTCCCTGGAACTTTTTTCGAGTCGAAATTATCGTTTAAAATCAGCAATTTACACGGCTTTATGTTATAGCGGCATTATAGCAGACTACGGCATGCCCCGTCCTTCGATAAGCGTACCGCACTGCAGGCACTTCCCCTCTCTCATGCGGAGGGAGGTCAGCTGAAACCCCCTCCGTTCGATCAGCAGTGCCCCGCAGGAGGGGCACCAGGTATTCTCGCCTCCCTCTCCCGGCACATTCCCCTCATAGACATATTTCAGCCCCGCCTTCAGTCCGATCTCCCGCGCCCGCCGCAAGGTGCTGAGGGGAGTGCGCGGCTTGTCAACCAGCTTGAACGTGGGATAGTACTGGGTGACATGCCAGGGAATGGCAGGATCCACCGATTTCAGGAATTCGGCGGCAAAGGTGAGAAACTCGTCGGAATCGTTATGATCGGGGATGATCAGGGTAGTGACCTCGACCCACACTCCCCGCTCTTTCATCAGGCGTATGGTATCGAGCACCGGCTGCAGCTTCGCCCCCACGATCTTCCGGTAAAAGGCATCGTCCCCCTTCAGGTCGATGTTGTTCGCGTCGAGATACGGGGCGATGAGCCGGACAGCGTCGGGACCGGTATACCCATTGCTGACAAAGACATTCCCGATCCCCCGCTGATGCGCGAGGCGAGCGCATGCATACGCGAACTCGAAGAATATGGTGGGCTCCGTATAGGTATAGGAGATGCTGGCACACCCGAGGCGTTCCGCCTCCTGCACCACCTGCTCCGGGGTCATATGCTCTCCGGGAATATCGGAGTGTTCCTTGGGATATTGGGAAATACCGGCATTCTGGCAGTGCATGCACCTGAAATTGCACCCCACCGTCGCGATGGAGTAGGAGCGGGAGCCGGGATGGAAGTGGAAAAGAGGCTTCTTTTCGATGGGATCGACGTTCCTCGCCGCCACTTTCCCGTATACGAGCGTGTAGAGGACTCCCTCCCTGTTCTCCCGCACCCCGCATAGTCCCCTCCTGCCGGGAGAAATGGAGCAATACTGCGGGCAGAGGAAGCACTTCACCCTGCCGTCTCCGATTTTCTCGTAGAGCCTTGCCTCCGTCACCGCTATTCCGTTTTTTTCGTCCGTGTCGTTCTTGTCGTCTTCTTTGCTCCTGCGGCAGCGGTTTTTCCGGATTTCGCCCTGCTCTTCGTTTCCCCTTTCGCCTCGGTCTTCCGGGCACCCCTTTTCACCGCAGCCCTCTTCTCTTTCCCGCTGCCGCTTTCCTCTCCGCCCTTCTTCCTGCCGCCGCCATTCATCACGATTTTTTCCGCTTCGAGCCAGTTCTCGAGATCGCGCCCCTCTCTCCACCCGCTCTTTTCATAGAGCTCCCGGGCGACCTTCGAGATTTTTTCATGTACATTCATCGTCTACCTCCAACAGTAAGATTTATTATGAAATAATATCACTGTTGCAGCCGCCTGACAAGGTTTTCTGCGAATAAGGAAAGGGAAAGCGCATCGAAAAGGGATTCAAGGGAAAACAGTGGGATTGCTTCAGGATACGACCCTTCGCAATGACAGGCAATGCGAGCCCTTCTCCTCCTGCATTGCGGGCAAAGCGAAGCAATCTCAAGGGGACGCCTACTCACCGGGGATTTTGATGTGTCTGCCTTGGAGATACCCATGCCGAGCCTTGTGAAAGACCGTGGAGTATGCAATACTATCAACGCGGAGTACTGCTGCCCGGAGGATACATGAAAGCACTCGGATCAGGGCTTCCCCTCACCTTCATGCTGCTGTGGGTCCTTGCCGCACACGCCGGAACCGGGAGCGATTACGCGACAAAACAATTCACGAAAGAGGAGAGCGGAAAGATGGCAGAGACACGGGCAGTGATCGAGACGAAATTCGGAAATATCGAGCTCAGGTTTTTCCCCGACGTGGCGCCGGGACATGTGAATAGTTTCATCACGCTTGCGAAGGAGGGTTTCTATGACGGGACCACCTTCCATCGCGTCATCCCCGGGTTCATGATACAGGGGGGAGACCCTTACTCGAAGGACGCCGACACATCGAAGCACGGCACAGGAGGGCCCGGCTATACCGTCAAAGCCGAGTTCAACGACAAGCCCCATAAGCGCGGAACCCTCTCCATGGCGCGGGCAGCGCATCCTGACAGCGCCGGCTCCCAGTTCTTCATCTGCGTGGCGGACGCCTCCTTCCTCGACAGGCAATACACCGTATTCGGTGAGGTCGTGTCGGGAATGGAAGTGGTGGACATGATCGTCAACCAGCCCCGGGATGCGCGGGACAACCCACGGGAGAGGGTCGAGATGAAAATCAGGATCGAGGAGAAATAGCGCAATGCCTGGGATAAGGGAAGCGAAGGAACTGAGGAAGTTATGGGGAGGGTTCTGGTCCTCCCGGGTGCTGCTCACCGCCAACAATTACCGCATCTTCGATTTCCTCACGGCCCCGCGCACCGCGGCGGAACTGGCAAGGAAGATGCAAACAGACCCCAGGGCAACGGAGATTCTTCTGGATGCGGCAACCGGCCTCGGGCTTCTGAAGAAGGCCGCGGGCGCCTACCGGAACACCCCACTCGCCGCATCTTTCCTCGTCGCCGGCAGCCCCTTTTACCAGGGCGATATCCTCCGGCATGCCGACGGCCTGTGGAAAAGCTGGTCCGGCCTGGACGAAACAGTCAGGACAGGCAAGCCCGACCGGGCTGTGCCCCTGGACCGGGATGCCTTCATCCGCGGCATGCACAACCTCGCCTCGCTGAAAGCGGCGGAGGTGATGCAAACGATCGGGCTGAAGGGCGTTCGCAAGGCCCTTGACCTCGGCGGAGGCCCCGGGACCTACTCCATGGAGATGGCGAGGAAGGGGGTTTCCGTCACCCTTTTCGATCTGCCCGATACCGTCAGGATCGCGAAGAGCATCATCAGGAAGGCAAGGGTGAAGGGCATTGCGTATCTCGAGGGAGACTTCCTGGCGGACAGGATAGGAGACGGGTATGACCTCATCCTCATCAGCCAGATATTCCATGCCTTTTCCCCTGAAGAGAACCTCAGGACCCTGCAGAAGTGCAGGGGAGCGCTGAACCCGGGGGGCAGAGTCGTTATCCAGGAGTTCTTCCTGGACTCCGGCAGGACCTCTCCCCCGCAGAGTGCGCTCTTTTCGGTGAATATGCTGGTGAATACGGAGGGGGGGAGATGCTATTCCCCATCCGAAATGAAGAAGTGGCTTGCACGGGCGGGCTTCAAGAATGTCCGGGAGACTCTCCAGGAAGATACGGTGCTGATAGAGGCGCACACCCCCGCCTCCCTCCCCCGGAAGAGCGCCGGGAAAAACAGCCCCGTGAAAGAATAAAAAAACAGTTGACATTCATTCTGAAAAATGTCATTCTTTCTCTCGAAGTGACAGAAGTTTTTGACCGTAAAGGGCCACAAAGACTTTTAGCTTTGTGGCTTTTTTTGTTCTCGTCCTTCTGGAACTTTAGTCTATCTATGTAAGGAGGGAAAAAGATGGCGAAAGGAACGGTAAAGTGGTTCAATGACGCGAAAGGCTTCGGCTTCATTACGAGCGAAGACGGCAGCGATGTGTTTGTCCACTATTCTTCCATCCAGAGCAACGGGTTCAAATCCCTTGCCGAGGGCGATTCGGTTACCTTTGAAGTCGAGAGCGGTCCGAAAGGCCCCAAGGCGCTCAATGTGATGAAATCATAATTAATCGATCGTCAGATACCAATCCCCCTGTTCCCCAGGGGGATTTTTTTCTTCTGTTCCGCCCTTCTCAGGTATTTGCCGCTGCAAGAGTCCTCTCCTTATCCCTGAAGAGCACGTCGCATTTCCGGTAATGCGTTCTGAGCACAATACCCTTTCCGAAAAGGGGGTGTGCAATGACATCCCCCTCCTGAAAGGACTGCCCCATATCGTAGGAAAGCTCCCGGCCCTTTGCCTGTGCCATGCCCGCCTCCCACTTGTCTATCGTCGTTCTGACGGGCTCAAGGGCCTTCCGGGCAGCCCCGGACCGCCGGTCCCCGTTTCCTGGCGTTCTCTTTGTCGTCTCCCTGTTCCGGTAACTGTGGATACTGCCGCAGGTCCTGCACTGCACCTTGACGATCTTCTGCCCTACCATCGCGATAATGATATGTCCCAGGTCGAGTTTGCACCGGGTGCAATAGGAACTCACCTCTTCTCCCGCTGAAAGCTTTTTCTCCATACCTCTCCTTCTATCGATATTCCAGTTTGGATTGTCCACTTGTGCGTCCGATAAAGGGAACATCACCTTCTGCAGGACCCTGGAGCGTGCCTTACAGGATACGGACCCCGAATTTCTTCAGGGCATCCGCCACCGCGCTCAACGGCAGTCCCATTACGTTGAAGTAGTCGCCTTCTATTTTTCTGATCAGCACCGCCCCCACCCCCTGGATTGCGTAGGCTCCCGCCTTGTCCAGCGGCTCCTTCGTGGCGATGTACGCTTCGATTTCCTCTCCGGTCAGCCTCTTGAAGGAGACCTTCGTCTCCACCGATCCGGATACCCTTTTCCGCGAGGCGGTATCGAGCAGGGTAAAACCGGTAATGACCGAGTGGGTCTTTCCACTCAGGGCGGAGAGCATCTCCCGCGCCGCCTCTGCCGTGTGCGGCTTGCCGAGCAGCCTGTCCCGGAAGACGATGAAGGTGTCCGCGGCGATAAGCAGGGCATCCCGGTGGCGTGGAGCGACCGCTTTCGCCTTTTCCCCCGACAGATGCCGTGCAAGCCGATGAGGGGGCAGGTGCAGCCCCATGTCTTCCTCATACTCTCCGGCGTCCACCGTGAAGCGCAGCCCCGCTTTCTCCAGGATCTCCCTCCTCCTCGGGGATGCCGAAGCGAGCACAATTCTCACCGGAGGCCGCCTCTCGCCCGCAGCGGCACGGGAGGTCTTCCGGTCCAGCCTCCCTGTCCGGCCGTCCGCTTGCCGTTTATGCATACAGTCCCGCCGCATGTCCCGACGCCCATGCCCAGTGGAGGTTGTAGCCGCCCAACTGTCCGGTGACATCGACGACCTCGCCGATGCAATACAGCCCGGGCACCTTCTTCGCCTCCATGGTCTTCGACGAAAGCTCCTCCGTATCGATTCCACCGCGGGTCACTTCGGCGGACGAGAAGCCCTCCGTCCCCTCCGGCCTGATTTCCCAATGGTGCAGCAGCCGTGCAACCTCCCGCAGCTCTTTATCGGAGCACTGGCATACCGGCTTCGTACTGCAGTGCGTCTCCGTCCATCGCTGCACAAAGCGCTTCGGCAGATAGTCGCCGAGCAGGCTGCGCAGCTCCCTCCTGCTCCGCCTGTTCTCCCTGAAGATCCCGGAAGCATCCCTCCCTGGAAGCAGGTCGATGGCGAGGGGCTCTCCGCTGCTCCAGTAGCTGGAAGCCTGGAGGATTGCCGGACCGCTCAGCCCTCTGTGGGTGAACAGGACGGGACCCCTGAAGCTCCTGCCCCCGCACCGGACCTCCGCGTCCAGGGAAATGCCGCTCAACTCCCCCAAAAGGTCCCGGTCCACCTGGGTAAAGAGGAGCGGGACAAGGGCGGGACAGGCCGGAACGATCCCCAGGCCGAACTGCCGGGCGATGCGGAATCCCCGGTCCGAGGCCCCCAGCTCGGGGTGGGAGAGCCCTCCCGTAGCGAGCACAAGAGACTCCGCTTCAAAGACACCGGAAGATGTCTCCACAGTGAAAAGGGACTCTCTCCCGACCTCCCCGACTCTGCACCCGAGGAGTATTTCCGCATCGGACGCCCGGCATTCCTCCCGGAGCATTCGCACCACCTCCGCGGAACTCCGCCTGCAGAAGAGCTGCCCCTTCTCCTTTTCGTAATACCCGACGCCGTGCTTCTCCAGCATGCCGGTGATGTCCCGTGGGGTGAACCGCGCCAGGGCCGACCTGCAGAAGCGGGGGTTGCGGGACAGGTAATGCTCGGGCCCCACCGAGAGGTTCGTGAAATTGCACCTCCCCCCTCCGGAGACATGGACCTTCCGCCCCTCCTTCGCTCCATGGTCCAGCACCATGACCGAGCGGCCCCTTCTGCCTGCAGTCAGGGCGCACATCAACCCTGCAGCGCCC
>JADLDZ010000267.1 GCA_020846375.1 Nitrospirales bacterium
ACGGCTTCCTCTGCTGCGTCTTTTATGAGAATATCCATCGATCTCAGTACCTTCGACTCTATTCCGGGCGACTAGAGTGTGCCGCGGTTGAACCTGTTCATCGCTTTTTCGATTCCTTCCGTCACAATGACGCAAACAGCTTCCGCTGCATTGATTATAGCATCTTTCAGTAGGTTTTTTTCAGAGGGAGAGAAGGTTCCAAGGACATATTCATCCACCGGGCGGCCCGCTTCACGGCCTATCCCCACTTTTACTCGTGCAAAATCCCGGGTGCCGAGCTCCTGGATGAGGGACTCAATCCCCCGGTGCCCCCCCGAAGAGCCGTTTTTCCGAAGCTTGACGGTCCCTGCGGCGAGGTCGAGGTCGTCGTGAAGAACGATAAGCAAGTCCCCGGGGTCTTCCGCAAAAAAGTTCAGTTTTCCGAATGCCTTTCTCACGGCGAGGCCGCTGCGGTTCATAAAGGTGAGAGGCTTCAGGAGAACGATCTTCCGCCCTCCGATAGCCCCCCTGCCGATCAGGTAGAGGTCTCTCTCTTCAAAGGGAATCCGGTACGCCTCCGCCAGGTGGTCCGTCACCATGAAACCCGCGTTGTGGCGTGTCTTCGCGTACTTGCTTCCCGGATTTCCCAGTCCGACGATAATGTGCATCGCTCCTCTCGCCCGCTCTCTTCGGCCTCCTGTTTCAGGAGGCCTTTCCGGGCCGGACGCCGCTTCCTGCGATTACTCTTCCGTCTTCTTTCCTTTCTTGATCACTTCGGGTTCCGCAGCAGCCGCCGCTTCCGATTCCACGGTGACTTCGCCCTTCACGCCCACCACCGACGCGACGACCTCATCGGGATTGGAAAGGATGCGAACCCCTTCCCCGAGGCTCAGGTCACGCACATGGATGGAATGGCCGATAAGGAGATTGGTGACATCCACCTCGATATGGCCGGGGATCTGGTCGGGGAGACACTCGATTTCGATCTCCCGAAGCCCGTGCTGCAGGAGACCTTTGTCCCTCTTCACCCCGATAGCCTCTCCCTTGATCACCACATGCACCATGACCCTGAGCAGCTCCGTAGCGGAGATTTCCTGAAAGTCCACATGGAGGAGGTCACCGCTCACCGGGTCCATCTGAAAATCCTTCAGGATCACCTGCCGCGTATCGCCGTCCACCTTCAGATCGACGATGACCTGCTCTCCTGCGGACCTGCTGATGAACCGAGACAGCTCCTTGCCCGAAAGCTTCACCGGCAGGGAATTGCCGCCTTTATAGATGACCGCGGGGATGAAACCGTCTCTCCGCAGAGACCGCGCCCCTCCCTTTCCCAGCCTCTCCCTCTTCTCCACGTTAAAGCTTGCCCTTTCCATATTTCCTCCTTTTCATTGGTAGCATAAGGCGTTGTTGCGCGGCAGAGCGCAAGGGGATACCCGTACGGCAAAGCACTGCAAAACGGCGGCGCAGCGCCCCGGACTGCAAAAATCATACGAACAGGGAGCTTACCGAAGTCTCCTCATAGATCCTCCTGATGGCGTCCGCCAGGAGCTTCGACACGCTCAGCACCTTCACCTTCCCGCACGCGCTCACCTTGTCATCCAGGGGAATGGTATCCGTGGTGATCACTTCCTCCAGCACCGATCCGCAGATCCTGTCCAGGGCCGGACCCGACAGGACCGCATGGGAGCAGGCGGCAAGCACCCGCCGCGCTCCGCTTTCGTGCAGGGCCTGTGCAGCCTGCGCGATGGTGCCCGCCGTATCGATCATGTCGTCGAGGAGAATCACATCACGGTCCCTTACGTTCCCGATGACATTCATCACCTTGCATACGTTGGCGGCCTCCCTCCTCTTGTCCACAATGGCTAGAGAGGCGTTCAGCCTCTTTGCAAAGGCACGCGCCCTCTCCACCCCTCCCGCATCGGGAGAAACGATGGCAAGGTCCTCGAAATCGCATTTTCTTATATAATCGAGCAGCACCGGGGCCGCATACAGATGGTCCACGGGGATATCGAAAAATCCCTGTATCTGCGCTGCGTGGAGGTCTATGGTCAGCACCCGGTTCGTACCCGCCGCAGTGAGCAGGTCCGCCACAAGTTTTGAGGAGATGGGGACCCGGGGCTGGACTTTCCGGTCCTGCCGCGCATAGCCGTAATAGGGGATGACCGCCGTAATCCTCTTCGCCGACGCGCGTTTGAGGGCGTCGATGATGAGGAGCAGTTCCATGATATTCTCGTTTACCGGAGAGCAGGTGGGCTGAATGACGAAGACGTCGCACCCCCTGATGTTCTCATTGATCTGCACCGTTATCTCGCCGTCACTGAACCTGTTCACCGCAGTGTCCGAAAGGGGCACCCCGATGTGTCCGCTCACCTCTACGGCAAGCGGCCTGTTTGCATTTCCCGTAAGCAGCTTGATACGGTCTGACATTCGAGAGCCTCCTCGCGTTGCACCAGAGAGAATACGGAAAGGAAGGAGACGAAAACCATCCCTCCCCGCGCTTCCCCTCTGTTCTCTTTATTTTACTGGGGCGCCAGGATTCGAACCTGGGAATGGCAGATCCAAAATCTGCTGACTTACCGCTTGTCGACGCCCCAAATCTCCACGCATCCGCAGCAGGGCGGAGTGCAGGACTGCATAGTCAAGGCAGCACGGCAGGAGAGCCCTCCCTCCCGGGGGATGCAGGCAGCGTCTCCACCACTCTGCTGAAAAACGGCAAAAAACTCCTGGATGCCGAAAGCGCCCTCTCTCTGTCTTCAAAAAGCCCGAAAACCGCGGACCCGCTGCCGCTCATCAGGGCAAGCGCGGCACCCTGCTCCCGCATACGCAGTTTCAGCGCGCCGATGACGGGATACTCCGCGGACACCACCTCTTCAAAGTCATTATGGGCCAGGGACGCAAGACAATGAAGAGAACCCGTCGCGAGTGCCTCAAATATGAACTTGATATTATTCATGCAATTGTCCGTTTTTGTCAATTCCCGCGACGAGCCGGAGGAAGAGAAGTGTACCGCCGCATCCAGGGTGCCATAGGCCCAGGCAGTGGATACCGGAAGGGCGGGATGCACGACGAGGACGGTATGGGAAGCGGCAAGAGAAAGAGGGCTCAGTATCTCACCCCTCCCTTCGACCACCGCAAGGGGCTCCTCCTCCAGGAAGAAGGGGATATCCGACCCCAGCCTGCCGCCCAGCTCCTTCAGCTCATTCCGGCCCAGCCCGAGACCCCAGAGCATGTTCAGCCCCATCAGAGCGGAGGCTGCGTCGCTGCTTCCCCCTCCCAGACCCGCACCGGAAGGGATCTCCTTCCTCAGGGTAATCCTCGCCCCCTCCCGCGTCCCGGCATGCTCCCGCAGCATTTCGGCGGCACGGAAAACGAGATTTTGCCCGGGAGGGAGGTCCATATCGGAATGGAGCTCCAGGCGGCGTGACGATTCGAAGGTGAGGGTATCATAGAGCCCGATACGCTGCATCAGGGAGAGGATGGTATGGTAGCCGTCATCCCTCCTGCCCAGGACGTAGAGGGACCAGTTGATCTTTGCGGGGGCGTTTACCGTAAGTATTGGCGTAAGCATGGGGGCAAGGCAGCCGGCGGACATCCTACCGGGCGTTCCTGTTTCCCAGGTTCCTGATCTTCTCCTGCACCCTCGGCTCGATCCCCTCTTCCTTCTCACGGTACTTCAGCGCTTCGTTCCAGGCGTCGAGGGCCTTGTCATACTTCCCCATGGCGGCATACACATCTCCGATGTGCTCATGCAGGACGGGGTCGTCCGGCACATATTTCAATGCTTTCAGAAGGCTGCCCAGGGCCTCGTCCAGTCTGTTGAGTTTGAAGTACGCCCAGCCGAGGCTGTCGATGATATAGCCGCTGTCGGGCTTCAGCTCAAGAGCCCTGCCGATGAGCGACAGCGCCTCGGGGAGATGCATACCTTTATCGGCATAGCTGTACCCGAGGTAATTCAGCGCATCCGCGTTCTTCGGGTTGAGCTCGATGGCCCGCTTCAGTTCGGCGACCATGTCGTCGAACTTCCCCATTTTTTCATAAAGGACCGCCATATTGAAATGGAGGTCGTCACTGGTATCGAAGCGCTCCAATCCCTGCCGGAATATTTCTTCGGCCTTCCGGTACTCCTTCAGCTGAAGATATGATGCCCCGAGATAGACATACACCTCCGCTTTTCCCTTTTCAAAGCTCAGCACCTCTTCGTAAATCTTCGCAGCGTCGGCATAGCGGTTCTGTTTCGTATAAATATAGCCGAGATTATAAAAGGCGTTGAGGTTCCTGGGATCGAGGGAGACGATTCTTTTCAACTCTTCCACCGCTTCCTCCGTCCTGCCCAGTTCCTCGAGTGCCAGTACCAGGTAGTAGCGCGCCGTAATATCGTTGGGCCTGGCTTCCAGGAGTATCCTGAATTCGGAAGCGGCCTTCTCGTATGCACGCTCCTGCAGGTAGAGGAGACCCAGTCTCTGGCGCGTCTCGTACTGGTCGGGTATCGCCTTGAGAACGCTTTCCAACTCACTGATCGCTTTGTCGTAGGACTTGCCCGCAATGAACATCTGCACCAGTCTCTCACGTGCAAAAGCATTCACGGGATTTATTTCAATGGCCTTTCGGTAATATTCTTCGGCGGTTTTCACGTCTCCCCGCATTTCATAGCTGAGTCCGAGGTTGAGATATGCCGCATCGAAGGTCGGACGGAGTTCGACAATCCTCCTGAACAGGGCGTCCGCCTTTCCATACTCCTTTCGCTCGAGGGAAAGAGTGCCTGCGTAATACAGGGCCATCACGTTGTCGGGGTCCCTTTTCAACACCTCTTCAAAAGCCCCCAGAGCGCCCTGCGCATCTCCCTTCGAGGAAAAAAGCAGGCCTATCAGCAGCCGTGCATCATTCCGGGACGGGTCGAGGAGGATCACTTTCTTATACGCTGCGATGGCCTCATCCGCTTTTTTCTGGGAATTGTAAAGCTCACCGAGGAGCATGAGCGCGGGGATATAGGAGGGGTCTTTGGCGGTCAGATCCCCGAGCAGCGCTGCCGCCTCTGAGACCTTCCCCTGCTTGATGAGCATCGTGGCCACCTGGGTCTTCAGGTGCAGGGACTCCGGATCCGCGGCAAGGGCATTGGAATAGTGGGTCAGGGCATCCCCCCACCTTTCGTTGAGCTCCGCTTCGTATGCCATGAGGTATTCGTAATATACCTCATGCGCACGGGGGAGCATTTCCTCACGGGGAGGTATTTCCTTTGCGCGCGGCTCACTGGCGGCATTTACCGGTTTGCGGGGAAGAGCACAGGACAGGGTGAAAGTCAGAAACAGCGCAAAAAAGATTCGTACCCACATGGTCTTATTATCGCACACCGGACTTTTAAAGATAAAGTTTGCGGGAAGGGGGCGGGTATGCCCCCTCTCCCTGCTTACGGCCCGAAAGCGGAGGGTGCCTAGCAGGAACCCTTGCACTTACAGGTAGTTGCCGCTTTCCTGGATACCTTCCTGATTTTCATGCGTACACACCTCCCTCCCGTGGAGTTACCCGGGAGCTTCATGCTCCCGTTGTTCCATTGTATCATACCCGCAGCATTTGTACCTATCCACTTTCTCTTTCTTTTTCCCGTACTTCCGTCCGCCCCCCTCCTCCTGCCCGGTGACGGCTGCCCTGAAACGGCATCCCCCGCGGCAGGTTTCAATGAACCGGCATCCTATTACCGAACATTCAAGCTCCGCCAGGGGGAGGGGCCGGATTCCGGCCCACCCGCTCCTCAGTCCTCCACGGAGGGTGCCCGAGGGGTTATGCGCATAGAATGCGCATTTCGCTATCACCCCGTTTGCCAATATCGCTGCGAGATGCAGACCGCAGGCAAAGCCCTCCCCTCCTCCGTGCATTCCCCCTCCGAAGCCGTAATTGAGGTAGGGCCCCGCCCTCTCCGGAGGAACCAGGAGGAGGGGGTTCCGCACCAGGCTCCCTGAAGGGCTCGGTGCGTCCACCGTCCAGTCCTTGATTCCCATTCCCCTGAAAAGTACGCTCATCTCTTCGAACTCGCCGAGGTTCTCCCGGTGGACCATGGTCGCGACAGAAACGTCCCGACCCGACTGTAGTGCACTCTCCACCCTGCGCAGGAGCGCTCGGTAGGAGCCGGCTCCGCGGAGGGCGTCATGCCCCTTTTCCATCCCGTCGATGCTGAACTGCACCTCGTCGACATTCAGGGTATGCAGCACCCCGTCATGCAGCAGCAGTCCGTTGGTAAACAGGATCTTCCGGAAAGCATAAGCGGGGAGGAGCCCGTTGATTGCGTCGAAATCACGGTGCAGCAGGGGCTCTCCGCCCGTAATCAACAGGCGGAGGCCCTGCATTTCCTCAAACTCATCCAGGACTGCCCTGATTTCGCTCACCGGGAGTTCCCTCCCTTCTGTCTCTCCCAGATAGCAATGCCGGCACCGCAGGTTGCACCGGTCTGTTATCTGTAGTTCAAGGTAGCGCAGGGAGGGAAACCCCGCCGGCACCAGGGGAGGCCTTTGCGCGGAAACGGCCTGCGTGCTCAGGATACCCTCTGCCAGGCAATACTCGATGAAATCCCCGTGGGCGGGCAGTGATGCCCCACCCCCCTCCGGAGCGGAGCACTTTTCCAGGAACCGGAAGGCCTCCTCATCCAGTTCATAGAGCTCGTCCCTCTTCCTGTCGTATACGGCATAGGTCTCGATCAGCTTCAGGGCAAAAGCAGCGGACAAATAGAGTCTCATCTTTTCATTTTACTATATAATGTGATATGGAAGATTTACCGTATCGTGCGGTCAGGAGGCTGAGGGGACACCACCTCGTCTGCCTCCACTTCTATTCGGGCGAAGGCTACACCGCCGCCTTCATCGAGAATCTGCAGCAGGTCCTCGACGCCGTCGGGCGGGAAGGGGCCGAGGCCGTGCTCGGGGCTGACGCCGTGTGCATGCAGTGCCCCTCCCTTGCGGACGGCATATGCTCCCATAGTGAACAGGCCGACACAGAGATCAGGGAAATGGACGCAAAGGCACTGGAACTGCTTCGTATCCGCACGGGCGAAACACTCGCCTGGGAGGAGATCAGGGAGAAACTCCCCCGGATATTTCCCTTATGGTATAACGAGTTCTGCATCGCGTGCGGCTGGAAACGGGCGTGCGACAGGAGTGCACAGTACCGCCGGATGAGTGCTCCCCTGCCACGCTCACCTTAAGCGCGATAGGGGGTACTCAGAAGGGATTCCGGATCCTTGACTTCCCTCTTCTCTCTTTTTTAATATCCTTGTTTCTGTCGTATCGCCACCACTGTCTGATCGCGGATGATCTTCAGATAGTTGAAATGGCTGCCCGCGATCTTCCCGAACCCCTCCCGGTCCCCTTCAATGTAGAAGAGGCCGATCGGCTTGTTGCCGATCGTAATAGGCAGGAGGATGACGAAAATACGGGGAGAAACCCGTGTGCGGTACCATTCC
>JADLDZ010000268.1 GCA_020846375.1 Nitrospirales bacterium
AAGAACCTCGCAAAAGTGCTGAGGGAATCGGAAATCCCTTATGTTGTCCTGGAGATGAACGCCAATACGGTGCGGAAGATGAAAAAGAAGGGAGAGCCCATCTATTATGGAGACGGGACCTCTCTGGAAATACTCCATAAACTCGGCGTCCATACGGCGAGAATGCTCGTGGTAGCCATATCCGATGCAGCAGCCACCCGGAGAGTGGTGCAGATCGCCCGACAGGCGCATCCCGAGCTGCACCTTATTGTCAGGACCCGGTATGTTGCCGAGGTGGAAGATCTCAGGAAGCTCGGCGCAAATGAAGTCATCCCCGAGGAGTTCGAGACCTCCATAGAGGTTTTTTCAAGGGTGCTGCATCATTATCATGTTCCAAGGAACATCATTTCCGAACACATCGAAGGCATCAGAAAGGACAGCTACAAATTTCTCAGGACAATGGAATTGCCTCGCAAGCGGCTTGCTGAACGCCAGGATATCCTGAAAGGAATAGAAACCGACGCCTATCTGATCAAAGAGGGCTCTGAAGTGAGCGGCCATTCGATCGGGCAGCTCCGGTTCCGCTCCGCCACCGGATGCACGATCATCGCCGTACAGAGGGGCGAGGGCATTCACCAGAACCCCTCACCGGCCTTTTTGCTGCAGCAGGGAGATATCATTTTGCTCATCGGCAAAAGAGAGGATATCGACCGCGCCATCGAACACCTCGACTCAGGCGTCATCGCGGCGGAAAAGTATCACTGAGAGGATCTTTAAAGCCGCGCGACGAAAACGGGACATTCGGCATGGGCGACACTGCGTTCAGTGGGCTCCTCCACCTCTCATACCGTCCTGATCAGGACCCTGGTACACTGTCACTCTTGAGGGTGCAGTCTCACTTCCTCCCTGCGTAACCCCTCCCTACCTCCCCTTACCCTAAGGGGAGGGGTGGATTCCCCGCCTTCCCCTTCTTTCCTGGCTACCCCCTCCCGGCCTCCCCTTACTCTAAGGGGAGGAGCAGATTCCCCGCCTTCCCCTTCTTTCCTGGCTAACCCCTCCCTACCTCCCCGTACCCTAAGGGGAGGGGGTGATTCTCCCTCCTTCCCAAGGGGGAGGAGACCGCATTCCCTCTCTTCATTCCCCCTCTTAGGGTAAGAGGGGGTGGGGGGGTGTTAGCCTCAATGACATCCCTGACTAGGTAGTAGTGTGCTTTGCAGCCGCTGCCGCTTCGGCCCGGAGCCGACGTTGCCGTTCCTCATGCCTTTCCGCGCTCAAGGGCAGGCGCCGGGGAAAGCGCACGCTCCGCCCTGCGCCCCTGCCATATCGCCCGGAGGACGATGAACGCTCCCAGTGCGAGGGCGAGGATCATAATGGCAAAACTGGTGCTTTTCAGCGCCTTGATGGTCGGCTCTCCCAGAGGGGAGATGAGTCCCAGCTGTGACAGGTATACCGGCACCATCAAGCCACGGCTGAAGAGGACGATCACCATGACGACGCCCATGACTACCTTGATCATGAAAGGCTTCACATAGGTGGTGCCGATGGCGCCCAGTTGAATTCCGAAAAGGGAGCCCGCCAGGATGATCATCGCAAGGCGGATGTCCACGAGGCCGCTCATGGCATACTTGAAGGAGCCTCCCAGACCCATGATGAAAGCGATGACCAGCTCCGTCGCCGAGGCCATGAGGCTCGGAGCGCCGAGCACATAGATCATGGAGGGGACCCCGATGAAGCCACCCACCGCGATGGTGGCGGCGAGCATGCCGGTGGCAAAACCGAGGGGAATGGTGAAGAGCACCGAGATCCGTGCGTTCAGGCTCTTGAAGTACACCATCGTTCCCGGGATGTTGACCGACTGCACCCAGCGGGCGATCTTCGTCACCTTCTCCTCCTCGTTTGCAGAGCCAGACTTATAGGTCTTCCATGCGTCCAGCAGGACAAAAGTGCCCACCACGGCGAGAATCACGACAAAGGCGATGCTGACATAGAGATTGGAACCCGCATCGCCGAAAGACTTCCGGATGCCCTCCTGGATGTGCGCACCATACAGCACGCCGGCTTCGGCGGACACGCCGAGGGCGATGCCGAGCTTGACATCCACCTGCCCGTATTTCGCCCTTTTCAGCGCTCCCACCAGGGCCTTGGGGAATTTGTGGCACATATTGCTCGCCACCGCCACGAGACCGGGCACCCCCATGCTCATCATGCCGGGGGTGAGCACGAACGCGCCTCCCGAGCCGATAAACCCGCTTACGAGCCCCCCCACAAAGCCGACAAGGAAGAGATAGATGATATTCACCGTATCGAGAGTGATGAAGTGCGACGCTTCCTTTACGATATCGTGCATGCTATTTTACCTCCTTGCGCCGGGACGCCTCGATCCCCAGCGAGGTCCAGAAATTCCCGGTAAAGGAGCCGTGTACGAAAGAAAAGATAAAGGCCGTCGCTATGGGGAAAAAAGCGTAGGCTCCGCCGCGACCGAAATAGGAATTGATGAGATGCTGCTCCGAGAGCAGGACCGCATACAGCACCAGTGAGATGCCTCCCATCAATAACAACTTGCCATACGGCTTCTTCTTCGCCTTCCCGTGACCACTTGCCATTTCCTTCCTCCTTTTTCTTCAAAGCGTCTGAAGACGCCTGTCATTTCCCGCTCTCACCCGTTGTCCGCAACCACCACCAGGGGGCATCTGAGCCCCTGCCATGCCGCGGCGAGCCCCTTTCCCCTTCCCTTGCAGCCGGCTTCCGGGTTGTCAACCGCTCCGATCACCACAAACAATACCTCTTTTCTTGCGTTGGTGTAATCGATGACCGCGTCGTGCAGGCACCCGCTCTCTTTCCGCATCCGGCAGCGGATGCCCTCCTGCCGTAGTTCCGCAAGCCACTGTTCGAACACCAGGTCGGGGACTTCCTCCAGGGAGACGGAGAGGATATCCAGATCGGCTCCGATTCTCCTGCAGGTGTTCACGGCATACCGGAGAGTCTTCCGGTCTATCCGGCCCCCCTCTATCGCGAGCAGCACTCTCCTCTCCTCCCGCATCAGGGTGCGTGCAGCGTCAAACTCCCCCTCTCCGGCAAAAGCCGCGGCCATCATCGCAGTCTCAAACCGTTTTACCACTCTTTTCAGTCTTTCCATGCTCGTGTGCATCCCGCTCGCGGCTCAGCCGGCCCTGAGCTCTTTCCCCGGCGCTATCCTGCTGGAGACAGAGGATCTGTTGCCCTTTCCCGGCTTCTCTTTCTTCAGGATCTGCCGGGCGGTCTCGAATTCTCCCTCTTCGGCAAAGGCCGCCGCCATCATCGCGGTTTCGAACCGCTTCAATAGCCTCTTCATTCCCTCCTCCTCCTTATCACGGTGCGTCTGCAGACAACCCTGGAGTTCACTTAAGACCCCTCCTCTCCCGGCCTTCGTCCGTCCTCTCCCTCAAGGGGAGAGGAAAAGAGTGAGTGCCTTCGGTCACCCTCCCCCTTGAGGGGTGCTGACCCGAGAGCTCCCTGGCAATAATGGCCAGGGGGATTCCCCGTATACAGTTCCCTCCCCTTCGGTGGGAGGGGTGTCCCCCGGAAGTATTTCCCTCCCCCTTGAGGGGGGAGGGTGAGGGAGAGGGTGAAAGAGAGGGCTTTGAAAGAGCCTCCGGTGACACTTC
>JADLDZ010000269.1 GCA_020846375.1 Nitrospirales bacterium
GGGCACCGGAGCGATCACCGGGTAGACGGGGCTCGCACGTGTCCATCATCCCGGTCGGGAAGGGTTCCGCCCGGTCTCGCTGCGAACACAGTGTGCAGACACAGCCCAGGACACTGTCACTCTTGAACGTGCGGTTTCACTTCCTCCCTGCGTAACCCCTCCCCGCCTCCCCTTACCCTAAGGGGAGGGGTAGATTCCCCACCTTCCCCTTCTTCCCAAGGGGGAGGAGACCGCATTCCCTCTCTTCATTCCCCCTCTTAGGCTAAGAGGGGGTGAGGGGGTGTTAGCCGATAGTGCATCCCTGACTCTGTAGTAGTATACTCCTTTCCCCCGGAAGGCACAATTTTCTTGCAGAAGAAGGGGTGCACTCGCAGAAGAAATGTTTTCGTGAGGGACTCTCCCCTCACTGGAGGAGGACGTAGAGGGCTCCCAGACCTCCGTCACACTGGCGGGCGGTAACGAAGGCGATGAGGCTCCGCCGGTAGTGGCCCGACAGCCACCTGATGAGGGCCTCCTTCAGCACAGGGCCGTGCGGAGACCGCAACCCCCTTCCATGGATGATCTTGATGCAGCGGAGCCGCCTCGTCAGGGAGCTCCGCAGGAATCCCGCCACTTCCGCTTCGGCCTCTTCGAGGATAAGGCCGTGGAGGTCCAGACAGTCCTGAACGGAGAAGCAGCCGCGATGGAGTCTCCGGGCGATATCCCCGTGGTAATCGGGATTGACCCACTCCACATATTCCTGGGTGTCGGGCAGATGCACCGGTTTCCGCCCCCGTACGATCCCGTCCAGCGTTCGAATCGCCTCGGTGTCGGAAGAGGTGCAGTGCAGGAGAGGGGGCCTCTTCCTTCCGGGTACGGGGATCTTTCTGAATTCCTTGATTTCCCGCACCTCCTGCATCGCTTTCCGGAACAGCTCGTCATCGCTCGCTTCCCCTGCCTCTTTCCCCTGAACAGGGGGAGGAGGAGAAGAGGGTGTGCTTTCCCCCCGCGCCTTCCTGCTCTCCATGAGCTCTTTCAGATCCTTGAAAGGCTGGAAGGAAAAGGAATCCTGCATCTGCTTCTTCTTTGGTTTCATGACGCTCTTCCCTCTTCTCCATTATAGCAAATACAGAAACAGAGGTCGGATCCGGCAGGAAAAGGAAGGGGTGGAATCCCATGAAAAATTGCATTTTTTTGCCGATCCCTTTAAGATACGAAGCGTGGAGCCGCCCTGTTGCGTGCAGCGGGAGAATGTCCAGGCGGCTCCGGGACCTGTTTTTCATGATGCGGAGGAGAAAAGGAATGGAAGGGAAGAGAGGGGCGCTTCTGTTGCGCAAAACGGTGTGGGCGGTGGCGGGTATGGCGGTTTACGCACTGGGAATGCATTTGTCGGGATATGGTGCTGTTTCGCATGCTTTCTTCATCACCGACCTCGAAGATGTGCAAAAATACAAGAACTGTGCGTGGTGCAATCTGTCGGATGCCGATCTGTCCGGAGTGCGGCTCCCCGGTGCGAATCTGTCCGGGGCGAGCCTGTCCGGGGCAAACCTCTCCGGGGCCGACCTTTCCGGGGCAAGGCTGAACAGTGCGGATCTTACCGGAGCGAATCTCGCCGGAGCCGACCTTACGGGAGCGAACCTTACCGGCGCCGACCTCAGGGGAGCGAATCTCAGGGGGGCAAACCTTACCGGCACCGACTTCAGGGGAGCCGATCTGACCGGTGCGGTCGGGACCACCGGGCGGAAGTGCAAGAAGAATTCCGTCGGGGTATGCAGGGAATAGACGCAGCTCTTCCGCTCCCGCCGCTCCTTTCCGCACAGCTCCTCCTTCCCCTGTTTCCGGATGTCCTCACCGGTCGGGATTTTCAATTCCATGTACTTGCTTTTCTGATACAATTATAAGTAATACTCCCTTGCAACGGTCTCTGTCCGCTCCCCTGCACTGCTGCACGGTACCGTACCGTTTTTCTGAAAGGACCCGGAATGAGAAAAAGAAAGATACTCGCTGCAACGCTCTTTTCGGCGGTGATACTGGGTGTCCTTATCTCTCTCCTGACAGCCGGGCAGCGGCACCGTCCGGCAGCAGGGCCGCCGGAGCGCATCACCTTCGCCGACTCCCGTCAGTTCGTTTCGGCTCTCGTCTATGTTGCCGATGCAAAAGGATTTTTCAGGGAGGAGGGACTGGAGTTGCTTTTCCGGGAGTCCCCCTCGGAAAAAGACTCTCTCCAGGCGGTAGTGGAAGGCACGGCGCAGCTCGCCGCTGTTTCAAGTACGCCCGTGGTGTTGAATGTCCTGAAAGGAGAGGAGGTATGCGTGATCGTCACTATAGCCGATTCGGACAGATATACGCGTATTGTGGCGCGAAAGGACCGGGGCATTTCCGGTCCGGACGACCTGGCGGGAAAGAGGATCGGAGTGAGCATCGGCACCAACGCGGAGTTCTTCCTCGATATGTACCTGGTTTTCCATGGAGTGCCCTTGAAAGGAGTGCATCTTGTCGATCTGCGTCCGGGACAGCTCGTCGATGCCCTCCTTTCCGGAGAAGTGGATGCCGCCTCTCTCGGGGACCCGTTTGCGGGCATCCTCGAGAGCAGGCTCGGGAGCGGCTCCCTTGTCCTTTCCGAAGAGGGGATCTATAAAATGAACTGGAACATTGCCGCCCGGAAGGACTTCGTGCACAACAACCGTGGCAGGATACGGAAATTTCTGAGGGCCCTCGTGAAGGCGGAGAGCTACAGCGCGAAGCGGCAC
>JADLDZ010000270.1 GCA_020846375.1 Nitrospirales bacterium
CCGGCAAAGAAGGCGGCGCCGGAGAAAAAGCCTGTAACGAAAAAAGCCACCACCAAGAAATAGCAGAAAAGCAGCATGACATGACTGCGTTGAACTGCCGGCACCCCGGAAAGACTGACAGAGAGGGACCGTACGTATCTTGCCTAAATGTCTTTCCAGGTGGTATCTTAAAAGGTGAGCCTTTCCTTTTTCCAGAAACCAAGCCGCTACATCGATAGTGAGTTTAATGCAATAAGATACCAGGGGGATTCTTCCGGAAATTTCCGGAAGACCATGAGGGTGAGGTGTGCGCTCACTTTTCCCGACGTCTATGAAGTGGGGATGTCCCATCTCGGGCTTCGCATCCTTTATGACCTTATCAACGGCTTGCCGCACGCCTCAGCCGAAAGGGTCTTTTCTCCGTGGACCGACCTCGAGGAGCATCTGAAGAGGAGCGGACTCCCCCTTTCGTCCCTTGAATCGAATACCCCCCTTTCCGCATTCGACATCGTCGGTTTCAGCCTGCAATACGAGCTCTCGTACACCACCGTACTGAACATGCTCTCCCTCGGAGGGATCCCCCTCCGCTCTGAGGAGAGGCTTGCTGTAAAGGGGCATATGCCACTGGTGGTGGCCGGGGGGCCCTGCACAGTGAACCCGATGCCCATGTCGCCCTTTATCGATGTCTTTCTTGTAGGCGACGGTGAAGAGGCGGTTCCGGAGCTGATCGAGGCGGTGCATCAATGGAAGGTGTCGGGAGACGGCAAGCGCGAATCCCTCCTTCGGGAGATCGCGCAGATGTCCGGGTTCTATGTCCCTTCTGTCCACGGGAAGGAAACCCGTATCGGGAGGCGTTTTGTCGCCGATCTCGATACGGCACCCTATCCGACCCGGCCCGTGGTTCCCTATACCTCCATTGTGCATGACAGAGTCACCATCGAGGTTTCCCGGGGCTGCACCATGGGGTGCAGGTTCTGCCAGGCGGGGATGATTTATCGCCCCCTCAGGGAAAGATCTCCTGAACGGGTGCTCGAAATCGCCGGGGCCTCCCTGAGGAATACCGGGTATGACGAGGTCTCCCTCACTTCGCTCAGTGCCGGAGACTATTGCCACCTCCTCCCCGTTACCCGTGAGTTCAACAGGAGGTTCGGCGCATCGAAGATCGCCCTCTCCCTCCCTTCTTTGCGTGTGGCCTCTCTCAACCCTGCTGTGCTGCGGGAGATCCGGTCCGTACGGAATACCGGTTTTACCATTGCGCCCGAGGCCGCCACGGAGCGTCTGCGGAGCGTCATCAACAAGGATTTCACCGATGACGATTATGAGAGGGCGCTGAAGGCGCTCTTCGATGAGGGGTGGCTCAATCTGAAGATGTATTTCATGATAGGACTCCCCACGGAGAGGGGTGAAGACCTCGAAGCGATCCGGGAGATGGCGCTGAAGGCGCTGCGGATCGCGAAGAAGAACACGGGGAGGTTCGTCAATATCGGCGTCACCATCTCCCCTTTTGTCCCCAAGGCACACACTCCTTTCCAGTGGTGCGGCCAGATCGACCACGGAGAGATGCAGGGAAAGCTGCAGTATCTCAAAGAGGTGTTGAGCAGCAAGAAGTTCAAGTTCAAGGGGCACAACGGTGACATGAGCCTCCTGGAGGGCGTCTTCGCGCGGGGGGACGAGAGACTCGCCGACCTTGTGGAAAAGGCGTGGGAGCTGGGCTGCCGCCTTGACGGCTGGTCAGAACTGTTCGACTTCCGGAGGTGGACCGAAGCGATGGAGAGGACGGGGATCGACGGCCCCGCCTATGCACGAAGGAGCTTCGCCCGTGAGGAGCGATTGCCGTGGGAGCCGATTGATATCGGGGTAAGGAAGGAGTTCCTCTATAAAGAATACGAAAGGGCGTTGTCGGAAGAGAGAACGCCGGACTGCGGCAGGGTCTGCACCGCATGCGGCCTGCGGTGCAACGGCAAAGATCATGAAGGACCGGTGTTGAAGACCGGCAGTGCGGAAGCCGCAACCCCGGCGGATGCGTATCCTGCACCGCAGGGCAGCAAACACGGTGCGACGATCCGCGTGCGGTGCCGGTTCTCGAAGGAAGGGCGGCTGCGCTACCTCTCCCATCTCGAACTCTCCACCGCCCTTATCAGGGGGCTGCGCCGGGCGGGGGTTCCCTTCGATTTTTCGAAGGGGTTTCATCCCGCACCGAAGATTTCTTTCGGCCAGCCTCTGGGCGTCGGGGTAGGCGGAGAGAGGGAATACTTCGACATGGAGGTTTTCACTCCTTTTGATATAGAATTGCATATGCAAGCGGTGAACAGCGCACTGCCCGAAGGAATCGCCGTGCATGAGATGTCCGTCATCCCGGTGCGGGAGCCCTCCCTGGGCAGTTTTATCACGCGATACGCGTATGAGGTCAGGGGCCTGGAGCCGGACGAAGAGGGGGCTGCTCCTTCCCCGCACTGTCTCCCTCAGCCGTTGCCCCGTCCTTTGATAGTACAGCGGGAGGGGAAGGACGTGGATCTCTCTCCCTGCATTGAGCGCGTGGAGCGGCAGGCGGGGCAGGAAGGGTCACCACCGGTGGTTGCCCTGATCCTCAGGGAGACCGATGCGGTCAAGGTAAGGATCGGGGAGATCATCGGTGCGCTTTTCGGCGCCGATATGCGGGGTTTGGAGGTAACGAGAAAAGCGGTCTACGGCTGGAGGAACGGCTGGGTGGAGCCGTTGTAGGGGAAAAGCGGACGGGAACGATGGAGAGTGGCGACTGCGATGACAGGCGAGCTGGTTATTAATGTAACAAGGGAAGAGAGCAGGGTTGCCCTCCTCGAAGGCGGCCAGGTGGTCGAGTTGTACATCGAGAGGAAGCGGGATGCCAGCCTGGTAGGCAATATCTACAAGGGAAAGGTCCTGAAGATACTGCCCGGCATGCAGTCCTCCTTCATCGACGTCGGGCTCGAAAAGGCGGCCTTCCTCTATGTGGCGGACATCATGACGGATATGGGCGACTACTATACCGCCTTTCTCGACAGCGAGGTGGTGGATCAGGAGCCGTACTCGCGGGCGGAGTACATGGAGAAGACCTTTTCCATCGAGGAGCTGATCCAGGAGGGGCAGGAGCTGTTGGTCCAGGTCTCGAAGGACCCCATCGGCACCAAGGGGGCGCGGGTAACCTCCTACGTCACCCTGCCCGGCAGGTACGTCGTGCTCATGCCCAATGTGGAGCATGTGGGGATTTCCCGCAGGATCGAGAACGAGGAGACCCGCACCCTGTTGAAGAATATCGCCGCGGAGGTGAGGCCGAAGGGGTTCGGGCTGATCATGAGGACCGCATGCGAGGACGCCACCCTCGACGAGATCAAGCGCGACCTCGAGTTCCTGCTTCTGCTCTGGGAGAATATCCAGAAGAAGAAGGAAAAGGTATCCGCGCCCTCCCTCCTGTACAACGATCTCGATCTGGTGTTCAGAAGCGTGCGGGATTTCATGAGCCACGAAGTGGAGCGGCTCATCATCGATTCCATCGAGGAGCACGAGAGACTGAAGGACTTTGCCAAATCGTATTTTCCACGCCTGCTCGACAAGATCGAGCTGTATGAGGGCAGGGAGCCGCTCTTCGATGCCTTCGGGATAGAGCTCGACATATCGCGCGTTCTGGGCAGGAAGGTGTGGCTCAAGTCCGGGGGATACATCGTCATCGACCAGACGGAGGCGATGACGGTAATCGATGTGAATACCGGCAAATTCGTGGGTAAGGAGAACCTCGAAGACACCATCCTGAAGACAAACCTCGAAGCGGTGAAGGAGATCGCCTACCAGATACGGCTCAGGAACCTCGGCGGGATCATCATCACCGACTTCATCGACATGGAGAAGGTCGAAAACAGGGAAAAGGTATTCAAGGCCTTTGTCGAGGCGATGAAGAAGGACAGGGCGAAGAACACCATCTACACCATCTCGGAGCTCGGCATCATCCAGATGACGAGGAAGCGGGTGCGGGAGAGCCTCGGGAGGGTGCTGTGCGAGCAGTGTCCCTACTGCGAAGGCAGGGGGTTCATCAAATCCGCGCGGACCGTGGCATACGAGATATTCAGGAAGATCAAGAAGATGAACCTTGCCGGCGGGACCATGGCGATGATAAAGGCCAACCATGCGGTCGCCGAGCTCCTCTCCGACGAGGAACGGCAGGGCATCGAAGAGATCGAGGATGCGTACGGCATACAGCTTATCATCAAAGAGGATATGAAGCTGCACCAGGAAAACTACGAGATTACGGTGCTCTGAGACCGCACAAAAATCGGGTACGCGGCGCATCACGAAGGATATGACCGAGAAGATCGAGACACTCCTCTCCCTGCTCCGGGAAATGCATTCGGTGGTCCTCGCCTTTTCCGGGGGCGTTGACAGCACCTTTCTCCTGAAGGCTGTCAAGGAGGCGGGTATCCGCTCCCTTGCGGTCATCGGCCGCTCGGATACCATGCCG
>JADLDZ010000271.1 GCA_020846375.1 Nitrospirales bacterium
CCTCTGTCCCTCAGGAGGGTGGCAAGCAACACGGAACCGAGCCGGGGAATGGGGAACTTGCTGAAAATGTGCGCACCCGGAGACTTCACCTCTATGAAGGAGACCGTTTCGATTCGCATAGTAAATTATAACAAAACGGAAAAAATGTGCAACCTGCCGAGGGCATGCAATTTCCGCTATAATTGAGGCATGGAAACCTCTCCCTTCAAAGAAATGGCGAAAGAGATCCATGCCGCCGCATTGAAGGCAGCGGACCCCTATGCATCCGTCGCCCGCCATGGGGATGCTATACGCTCAGCATTCCGCGAGGGACGCTGCAGGAGGCTTTTCATCATCGCTTTCGGCAAGGCGGCCTGCCCGATGGCGGGGGCTCTCGAGGACCATCTGGGGGAGACGATCACTGCAGGCATACTCCTTACAAAATACGGCCACTGCCTCCCCACCCACCGGCATGGGAGAATGCGGGTCTTCGAGGCCGGACACCCTGTTCCCGATGAGAACGGGGTGCGGGGTACGGAGGAGATCCTCTCCCTCCTGAGGGAGTCGGACGACAGGGACCTGGTCGTCTTCGCGATATCCGGCGGGGGCTCCGCCCTGTGCGTCGCCCCCTATGACGGCATCACCCTGCAGGACAAGCAGGCCCTGACGGAACTGCTCCTCCGCTCGGGGGCGGGCATAGATGAAATCAATACGGTGCGAAAACACATTTCGAAGGTAAAAGGAGGCCGGCTGGCGGAGGTTGCAGCACCTTCTTCCTGTATCGCCCTCATCCTGTCGGACGTGGTCGGCGACCGCCCGGACGTCATTGCCTCCGGCCCGACGGCCCCAGATCCGACAACCTATGATGACGCCCTTGCCATCCTTGACAAGTACCTGCTTCTCGAAAAGACTCCCCTGACCATTCGGGATGTCATCTACCGTGGCGTATCGGGGCTCTGGCCCGAGACACCCAAGCCGGGAAGCGCGGTTTTCGGGAGAGTCCGGAATATCATCATCGGAAGCAACAGAACCGCGCTGGAAGCCGCCTATGCAAAAGCAGAGTCGATGGGGCTCCGTGCGGAGATCGTCTCCCCGGAGCTCACCGGTGAGGCCGCGGAAGCGGGGCGGCGGCTTGCACGGAGGGCGCGGGAGATACGGAACTCCCGGGCTCACTTCCTCCCGCTCTGCCTCCTCTCCGGGGGAGAGACCACGGTAACCCTCCGGGGAAGAGGGAAAGGGGGAAGAAACATGGAACTGGCCCTCGCCTTTGCCCTGGAAGCGGAAGGGGCAGACGGGATCACCCTCCTGTCCGCAGGAACGGACGGCACCGACGGCCCCACCGATGCAGCAGGGGCTCTGGTTGACGGAGAGACCGCGGGACAGGCGCGCAGGAAGGGCCTCTCGCCCGAAGCCTTCCTGGAGGACAATGACTCCTATGACTTCTTCAGGGAGACAGGCGGGCTCTTCATCACCGGCCCCACCGGGACCAATGTCATGGATATCCAGATAACCATCATCGAATAGGCTGCGGGGATGGATAGGGGGTATACCCGAAGGCGGGCTGCCCCTTCCGCCACACCCCTGAAGGGAAACCGCTATGAAACTGATTCTCTTCACCGACCTCGACGGCACTCTTCTGGACAATGCCACTTACTCCTACGACAGCTCGCTGCCCGCGCTCGAAATCCTGCGTCAAGCGGCAATCCCCGTGGTTTTCTGCTCGAGCAAGACGAGGGCTGAGATCGAATACTACCGCACCAGGCTCTCCAACAGTCATCCCTTCATCGCGGAGAACGGGGGAGGCATCTATATTCCCCGCGGTTATTTCAGCTTCCCTGTATCCTGCCCTCCCCATGCGACAACAGAGAGCGGCGGCTACCACGTCATTGCGGCAGGCCCCCCTTATGCCCTGCTGCGGAGGGCGGCAGGGGAGCTGCGGAAGGAGGGCCTCCGCCTGCGGGGGTTCGGCGATATGACGCCGGAAGAGATTGCGGAACTGACCGGCTTGGACGCGGATGCGGCGCGGAGAGCAAAGGAAAGGGATTTCGACGAACCCTTCCTCTTCCTGGGAGGAAAAGAGGGGGAAGAGACCCTCCTCGCATCCGTTGCGGCGAAAGGCCTTCATCTCATAAGGGGGGAAAGGTTTTCCCATCTTACCGGGGAGAACGACAAGGGGAAGGCGGTATCCTGCGTGACAGAACTCTACCGCAGGCAGGAGGGCGGGATACCAGTCATCACAGCGGCGTTGGGAGATGGACCCAACGACATCTCCATGCTCCGGCAGGCAGACTACCCCATTGTCGTACGGAACCCCGGGGGAAGAGATGCGCTCTCCCTGCATCTTCCGCACCTTACCATAACGGAAGGCACCGGTCCGGAAGGTTGGAACAGAGCGATAATACAGCTTTTGGAGCGCCTTTCCCTCTACCCTGCAGGAAGAGGCACCTCCTCCCCGGAAAAGTCTTTGTAAAGCTACTGCAGGATCTCCAGCCTCTCCAGGATCTCCTTTACCCGCTGGTTCACCAGCTTTCCATCCGCCTTGCCCTTTACCTTCGGCATCAGCTCCTTCATGAGCCTCCCCATGTCCTTTGGAGTGGAAACCCCGGTCTGACGGATACTCTCCCGGATGAGGGAGTCCAGTTCATCGGTGCTCAACTGCTCCGGCAGATAGCGCCGGATGATCTCCACCTCTCTGTTCTCCTTGTCCGCAAGATCATCCCTTCCGGCACCGGCATATTGCTCTGCGGAGTCCTTCCTCTGCTTCACCATGGAAGAGAGCACCCCGACAATGTCCTCTTCGGTCAACCCTCCTCCTCCGCCGCGCTTCGCAATCTCCGCATTCTTCACCGCCGCCTTGATCATCCTGAGCACGGAAACGGTCAGCTCCCTCCCTTCTTCCTTGCTTTTCATCGCTTCAGCGAGATCGCTGTTGATTTTCTGCATGAGTTCCATATCCGCTCCTCTCCTCCTTGCCCTTCCGCTGCAGCACTTCCGTCGTACCGTTCTGTCCACCGTTATTATAGGTCGTATACGCGCCGTATTTCTACTGCGCAGCCATCCTTCGGTGAGGGGCGAAGGGGCCACCCTCTTCTTTTACTCTGTCTGTCTGTGCCCTTTCCCGCACATTGACATTTCCCCCTGATTTGGGGGAAATTAAACTATTCCCACACTGGATTTGAATGGAAAGCGTACTCCGTATTCCCCGGTTGTGCGCAGAACAGAAAGGAGTGGCCGGGAGAAATGAAACTCGGTATTTTCGTGAATACGGACAGGCATCCGGACGATCTTGCCGGAATCACCAGGGCTGCCCTTTCGAAGGGGCACGAGGTCGTTATTTTCTTCATGGACAGCGGGACGCGCCTCCTCCGGGTGCCGGACATCAGGA
>JADLDZ010000272.1 GCA_020846375.1 Nitrospirales bacterium
CTGATCAAGGTCCTTACCACCCTGAGCAGGCCTGATGCGGGCGTCTGCAGGCTCGACGACATCGATATCGTCGGAAACCCCCTGGAGATCAAGAAACGCATCGGCGTGGTGCCACAGGAGAACAACCTCGACCGCGAGCTCACCGCCTACGAGAACCTGCTCATCTATGCCATGCTCCACAAGGTGCAGGAAAGAGCGAAGAGGATACGGGAGGCGCTCGAAACGGTCGAGCTGTGGGACCGGAAGGATTCAGTGGTGGATCACTTTTCCGGGGGGATGAAGAGGAGGCTTGTTCTGGCACGGGCGCTCCTCGGGGACCCCGCAGCCCTCTTCCTGGACGAACCCTCTATCGGCCTCGATCCCCAGATCCGGCACCATATGTGGGACACGATCCGGAAGATACGCAGGGAGGGCAGGACCGTCGTGATTACCACCCATTATATCGAAGAGGCGGAGGCCCTGTGCGACCGGATCGGCATTCTCTCCCGCGGGCGGCTGATCGCCCTCGGCACCCCCGCCGAGCTGAAAGCCTGCGTGGGCGACTATGTAATGGAGTTTGTGAACGGGGAGGGAAAGAGTATCCAAACGGTATGCAGGAGCCACGAGGAGGCGCTCAACAGCGCCCGTCAGATCCTTTCCCCGGTGACGGTCAGGCGCTCGAATCTCGAGGATGTCTTCATCCAATTGACGGGAGAGCGCATCGAATGAGATTCACGATGGAGTGGTACCCTCTCTTCCTCCGGGAGATCCTTCTGTTCCGGAGGAAGCTCCTGCGCATGGGATATCTCTTTTCCGCGATGATGGTGCCCATCATCTACCTGCTCACTTTCGGGTTCGGCCTCGGGAGGAATATCTCCATCGGCGGCATGGACTATCTCGGGTTCCTGATTCCCGGGTTGGTGGCCATGAGCTCCATGAACAACTCCTATACCTGGGTGGCGAGCGCCCTGAACCTGAACCGGCTCTATTTCAAGACCTTCCAGGTTTTCGTCCAGTCGCCCATCCGGCCGTCGTCCATCATGGCGGGCGAGGTGCTCGCCGGCATGGTGAAGGGGCTCTTCGCCTCTTTCCTGATCATCGCGGTGGGGCTCATCGCCTCTCCCTCCTTTGCCGTTACGCCTCTCTTCCTGCTCACTCTTCTGATTAACTGCTTCCTCTTCGCGAACATGGGCGTCATCACCGGCATGCGGACCAAGTCCCACGAAGACACCGCCACCTACTCGAACTTTTTCATCCTTCCCATGGCGTTCTTCAGCGGCACCTTCTTCCCTGTTGACAGGATGCCTGTTTTCTTCAAGCCCTTTGTGTATCTTATGCCCCTTACCCATACCAATATCCTCATCAGGAAAGCATCGCTGGATACCGAGGGGCTGGTATCCCTCCTGGTGCTGCTCCTGTATGCGGCGGGCTTTTTCCTCTACGGCTCGCGGCTGATCAAGGAGTACAGCGAATAGGGGGGCTTCCCGGGACGGGGAGCGGGAATCAGGTGGAAGAGGAGGCGCATTGGGATGCCTTCTCCGCCGCCAACTTTTCGCGGCCGTACGGCGAAAGCGCCCGCAGCTCTTTGATGATGGGCGGCAGCACCCCGATCACCCTGTCGATCTCCTCCTCGGTGTTGTACCGGCTCAGGGAGAAGCGCACCGAGCCGTGCATGGCGGTGAAAGGCACTCCCATGGCCCGGAGAACGTGGCTCGGCTCGAGGGAGCCCGAGGTGCAGGCAGAGCCGGAGGAGGCGCAGATGTCGTATTCATCGAGCCGCAGGAGGATCGCCTCCCCTTCAACATACTCGAAACTGATATTGGTGGTATTGGGCAGGCGGTGCCCGGTATCTCCGTTGATCCGCGGGTCGGGGCACGATTCCATAAGGGTCTGCTCCAGTTTATCCCTGAGGCGGGTCAGGTAAGGCACTTCGGATTCCAGGTTTTCCGCAGCGAGCTCGCAGGCTTTGCCCAGGGCGATGAGGGAGGCGGTGTTTTCCGTCCCTGCCCTCCTTCCGTGCTCCTGGTGTCCTCCGATGATATACGGGGAGAAGCGCGTGCCCTTCCGCACGTAGAGCGCTCCCACCCCCTTGGGCGCATGCAGTTTGTGGCCGGAAAGGGAGAGCATGTCCACCGGGAGCTTCTTCAGGTCGATGGGGATCTTCCCCACCGCCTGCACCGCATCCGTATGGAAAAGAACGCCCCTTTCACGGAGGACCGTTCCGATCTCCTCGACCGGGAAGATCACCCCTGTCTCGTTGTTGGCATACATGATGGATACGATGGCGGTATCGTCATCGAGGGCTTTGTAAAAGGCCTCCATGTTGAGCCTTCCCTTGCTGTCCACCGGGATATAGGTAGCGCGGTAGCCTTTGCGCGCCAGGTACTTGCAGAAGTTGTAGACGGCGGGGTGCTCCACGCGGGTGGTGATTACGTGGCGCTTCTGGGGATAAGTCTCCAGGGCGCTCATAATGGCGGTGTTGTCGCTCTCGGTGCCGCAACTGGTGAAGACGATCTCTTCCGGCTCCGCGCCGAGAAGGGCGGCGACCTTCGCCCGTGCTTCCCGTACCTTTACGCCGAGCTGCCCCCCAAAGGTGTGCATGCTTGAGGGGTTGCCGTAGAGCTCCCTCAGATAGGGGAGCATCTCTTCGAGAACTTCGGGGGCGACGGCAGTGGTCGCGTTGTTGTCGAGATAGATGGGTTTCACCTTTCCTCCACCACAAGGTCGCCGCTCACCAGTTCCCGCAGCTTCTCCTCGATCCCTTTTACGGTGACTCCCCCCATGGGACAGGCCACGCACATGGCGCGCAGGGCGACGATGACTTTATTCCCCTCCACATCCAGCAGCTCGACGTCTCCGCCGTCCGCCTGGAGGCGCGGACGTATCTCTTTTTCGAGCACGTCCTGGATGAGGGCGATCTTCTGGATGTTGGTCAGTTTCTTCGGCTCCCGAGGCCTCTCCGCAGCCTGCTTCAGGGACCAGATCTCCCGGAGGATGGCTTCGATGTCAGGAATGCAGGATCCGCACCCCCCTCCTGCCTTCGTGTAATTGGTGACGTCGGCGACGGTGGTGAGACGGTTCTCGATGATGACCTTCCGGAGCTTCTCCTCGGTCACGTCGAAGCATTTGCAGACGACTCTTTCCCCGGACTCCGGGAGCGGTACCACTCCGCGGTAGCTCGCAATGGCCGACTCCAGCGCCTCCCTGCCCATGACGGAGCAATGCATCTTCTCGTCGGGCAGCCCCCCCAGGAAGTCGGCGATATCCTTGTTGGACAGCTTCAGCGCCTCCTCCAGTGTCTTCCCTTTCACCAGTTCGGTAAGGGCGGAGGAGCTCGCGATGGCGGAGGCGCAGCCGAAAGTCTGGAATTTGGCGTCTGCGATCCTGCCCGTTTCCTTATCGATCTTGAGGGTGAGCTTGAGCGCATCGCCGCAGGTGATGCTCCCCACCTCGCCCACGGCATCGGGGCTCTCTATCTCCCCAACGTTTTTCGGGTGAAGAAAGAATTCTTTCACTTTTTTCGTATATTCCCACATAGTTTCTTTTTACCACAGAACAGGGGGGAAGTCAACGAAGCGGGTCTTCCTTTTGGCGCGTGATCTCCTTCTACTCCGTCCGCTCCCGGCATTCCCCTGCCAGGACGAATCCGGCGGCTTGAATGGCGTCGGCGATTTTCCGGAGGTGCTCCTGTCCCCGGGTTTCGAGGGTGAAGATGACAAGGGTCTTTCCGATGGGTACGTCCTCCGCAAGGCGGTCGTGGACAACATGGAGGATGTTTCCCCCCAGGTCTGCGATAAGCCCCGAGAGCCGGTGCAGGCTTCCGGGGATATCGTTGACGACTGCATTCAGGACGCCGATCCTGCCGCTCAGGACCATGCTCTTATGAATGATCCTGTCGATGAGCGTAAAATCGATATTACCCCCGCTCACGATCAGAACGACCTTCTTGCCACGGAAACGGGCGCCCTGTTCGAGCAGTGCCGCCAGGGGGACCGCCCCGGCTCCCTCCACTACCAGCTTTTTCCTTTCGAGGAAGAGGAGCACTGCCCGTGCGATGGACTCCTCCGATACGGTGACCACATCATCCGCATACTGTCCGATGAGCTCGAAGGTCTTTGTCCCGATCTTCTCCACGGCGATGCCGTCCGCGATGGTGGGCTGAGGAGGTGCTTCCTGCAGGCATTTCTCATGGAAGGACCGATAGGCGGAAGGGGCTGACGCGGTCTGCACCCCGATCACTGCAGTCTTCGGGGAGAGGCTCTTGACAGCGACCGCTATTCCCGCGATAAGCCCGCCTCCTCCCACCGGAACAAGGACCACATCGGCATCGTGCAGGTCTTCGAGCACTTCGAGACCCACGGTGCCCTGACCGGCGATGATGTCGGCATCGTCGAAAGCGTGGATGAAGGCGTACTCTTTCAGCGAGAGGGCATACCGCAGCGCGTCCGAAAAGGATTCACCGTGGAGGACCACTTCCGCCCCATAGCCTTTCGTTGCCTCCTGTTTCACCAGGGATGCGGTGCGGGGCATAACGATCTTTGCCGTGATTCCCTGTCTTCCGGCGGCATAGGCGACGCCCTGGGCATGATTTCCCATGGAGGCGGCGACGACCCGCAGGGGCTTGCGGCTGATTAGGGTGTTGAAAGCGCCCCTTACCTTGAAAGATCCTGTTTTTTGAAGATTTTCCGCCTTCAGCCAGATTTCGGAGCCGAGGAGGCCGCTGAAGGAATTGGAGTAGACGAGAGGGGTGCGGTGGATGTGGGGAGACACCACAGCGAGGGCCTTCCTGATGGAGGACAGGGTAACGGGTACCATACTATCACTACATCATAGAAAGGTGACCGGTGTCCATAGAAAAATTCCGGTCGCTTTTTACCGGCTAGTTGTACCTCCCTTTCATATAATCCTTTAATTTCAGCACGTCCCGTGCCAGGATATCCTCAATTTCGACGGAGTCGCTTTCCTCTTCCGTCTTCTGCGCCTTACCCCTGAGCCATTTCCACATGCCGTCGTCGTCAATGCCGCAGGGGCTCCCTGCGGCCTCGTATTCCTTCCGCAGGATGGGGTGGATAATCCGGTAATACGAGCTCATCTCGTCTTTGAATTTCTGAAGAATGGGAAGAATGTCCTTTCCGAACTCGAGTGCCGACTGGCTGATCTGCTCCATGATCTTTCGCAAAATCTCCACATCCGTCTTGTCCATTGCGCACCTTCCCTCAATCGTATTAAAAAAATTGTATCACACTTTTTTTCTGACCCCCAATCGATTATTTCTGGTGAAGAGGAGCTTTTCCGCGGGAGGGAGAGCCAATGTATCCCGGATCCGCTAGCAGGACCGACAAGCGGACCGGAAAAGGAAAAGAATATTGCAAAATGGTCCGGCGAAGTACTATACTTGATAATCTTTTCAAGGCGTTTGCCCCCCAAGGTGGGGCGTATAGCGTATACAAGGTACACGATAAATATTTTAAAGAGAGGCGAGGGGAAATCGTGAAAAAATCACTCACTTTGGCACTGTTTCTTTTGCTTTCGTGCATGTCGCTGCTGCTTTCCGGATGCGGCAGTAGTGGTGCGCGGTTTACGGTAGCAGGGAGCATCACCGATACCGGGGGAAAGGGGATCGAGGGGATCACGGTTACCATGGGCTCCGAGACCTCCGTCACCGACTCCACCGGGAGGTATGGTTTTACCAGCGTAAAGGATGGCGATTATACTATCGTCCCTTCCGGCGAGGGATATATATTCAACCCAACGAGCAGGTCGGTGCGTGTGGAAGAGGACAACGTGTTCGACCTGAATTTCACCGTAAACTGGACGCCGAGGAGCTCCGGCACCACCAGCGACCTGGCAGGCGCCACCTTCTCCGGTGCCACTTACCTTATTGTGGGTGCTTCGGGGACGATCCTCTTCTCCACCGATACGGTGACCTGGACGGCGCAGACCTCCGGTGTTTCCGCCAACCTTAACGGGACAGTCTACGGGAGCGCCTTTGTGGCAGTGGGCTCGGGAGGGACGATCCTGACCTCCAGCGATGCGGTGACCTGGACGGCGCAGACCTCCGGCACGGCCAGCGATCTGAACGGGGTTGCCTACGGGAACAGCCTCTATGTGGCAGTGGGCTCGGGAGGGACGATCCTGACCTCCAGCGATGCGGTGACCTGGACGGCGCAGACCTCCGGCACGGCCAGCGATCTGAGCGGGGTCGCCTACGGGAACAGCCTCTATGTGGCAGTGGGCTCGGGAGGGACGATCCTGACCTCCAGCGATGCGGTGACCTGGACGGC
>JADLDZ010000273.1 GCA_020846375.1 Nitrospirales bacterium
AGGAAAAAGGGAAAATAACCAGAAAGGAGAATCAAGGGTAATGAATTCGAGAGAAAGAGTACTGAAACTGTTCAAAAGCGAGCCCATCGACCGGGTCCCTTGCTTCAGCGGAATGGGAAATGTCACTGAAGAGGGGATCAAGAAGCTCGGGTACAAGTTCGCCGGCATCCACCTGGATGCGAAAATGATGGCGGACACCGCCGCCACCACCTATAAACTTTTCGGGTTCGAGTGCGGAGTGGTCCCCGTCGACCTCTGCGTGGAAGCGGAGGCGATGGGATGCGTGATCAACGTGTACCCCAATGCGGAGGGGATTCTGTATCCTACCATCAAGGAGAAGCTGATCCACAAGGAAGACGAGATGGACATCTCCCTCCCCTCCGACATGGCCAACAAGGGGAGAGTGCCCCTGCTTCGTGAGGCCATCAAACTGCTCAAAGCCGACATCGGCAATGAGGTCGCCATCGGCTCCTATGTGCTCGGCCCCTTCACCCTGGCGGGCCAGATCATGGAGCTGAACGATCTCCTGAAGCTCTCCTTCAAGAAGGCGGACAAGGTGGCGAAGCTTCTTGACGTAATGGCTGACGCCATCATTATCGTCGCAAAAGAGTACGAGAAGGCGGGCGCCGACTTCATCACCGTCCGCGAAATGGGCGCGACCTCGGACGTATTGAGCCCCCGGGTCTTCAAAAACCTGATCCTGCCGCCCCTCCAGAAGATCATCAAAGAGATCAAGGCGTTTTCCGTGCTGCACATCTGCGGAAAGACCAACGATATCGTGACCTTCATGATGGAGACGTATCCCACTGCAATCAGCGTCGAACAGAAGAACGATGTGGCGGAGACAAGGAAGAAACTCGGTAAGGACACCCTCATCTTCGGAAACTACGACCCGTACAACGTGCTCGTTTCGGGAGATGAAAACCTTGTCCGGACAACCATACGGAAATGCATAGATGATGGAGTGAGCGCGATATGGCCCGGCTGCGATATCTGGCCGACCGTGCCGCCTCAGAACATGATCGCCATGATGGACGAGACTAAAAACTATGGAGGTAAAAAATAATGGTAGACGAAGCAAAGAAGAAAGAAGTCCTCGAGAAGATGAGGAACGGAGTTATCCAGTATGATGAGGACGCCTGCAAGGAAGGCGCGCAGGAAGCCCTCGATCTGGGGATGGATGCGAACGAGGCGATTTTTGACGGCCTGGTCTCCGGAATGGAAGAGGTAGGGAGACTCTTTGAGGCGCAGGAGTATTTCGTCCCCGAGATCCTTATGTGCGCGGATGCCCTTTATGCCGGGCTCGACATCCTGAAGCCCCACTGCCAGCAGATGGATATCGGCCTCAAGGGCGCGGTGGTCATCGGTACGGTGGAAGGCGACGTCCACGATATCGGCAAGAACCTGGTCAAGATGATGTTCGATGTAGCAGGCTTTAATGTGTACGACCTCGGCCGGGACGTGCCCCTCGACAAATTCGTGGAGGAGCAGTTGAAGACCGACTCCGACCTCGTATGCCTCTCGGCGATGATGACCACCTCGATGGTCGGCATGCCGAAGATCATCGAAAAGATCAAAGAGAAGAACCCCGACTGCATGATCATGATCGGCGGCGCTCCCACGTCCAAGGAACTGGCGGACAAGTGGGGAGCCGACGGGTATGCGGAGGATGCAAGCAACGCCCTGAAAGAAGCGATAAAGATGGTGAGCTTCCTGAAGAAGCTGAGGGATGAGAAAGCCGGCAAGAAGTAGCGGTCGGGGAAGGTGAAAACAAGGCCTCTCAAAGAGCTTTTACAAAGAGAGGGTGCAACCCTTGTCGGGGTGGGTGATGTGACCCAGGCGCTCACGTCTGAGCTCATCCACCTCAACAGGGGAATCGCCATAGCTCTGAACAGAGGACTGAGCAGCGACACCAACGACCAGCTTGAGCGGCTCCAGAAACTGGCTGAAGTCTGGTTGAAAGAACGGGGATACCGGAGCTTTTCGATCCCTCCCGACTCCGACAGGAGAAAGGACAAGCTCATTACCAAGCTCTACCACCTCGTCAGCCATAAGACCGCAGCTACCTGCTCCGGGCTCGGATGGATCGGCAAGAACGGGCTCATAATCAATAATACGTACGGTTCGAAGATGTCCTGGGCAACGGTCCTGACCGATGCCCCCCTCCATCCCGACACGCCGGTTTCCGGCTCGCAGTGCGGGGAGTGTGACCTCTGCGTCCGGCATTGCCCCTCCGGCGCGGTAAAGGGATACCACTGGTCAATGGTGGATCCCCGGCAAGAGCTCGTTGCCTATGACAAGTGCAGGTCACTCAAAACGAAGAGGCATGGCTTTGCCGAGAAACCGAATTGCGGCTTTTGTGTAACAATATGCCCTTTTTCCCGCAGCAGGCATAAACAGAAGCACGGATAAACGCCTGTATAACGGATAGTTTCGGATTTTTACTCCGGGGTACCGACAACAGGACCTCCGGGAGTTTCTCCCAGGGGAAAAATGTGGCCTGAAGCGGTGATCCCGGAAACAGTGCAATAATAACATTTCAGGAGGATTGTATAATGGCGAACAAACATAAAGTAATCTTCCAGCCGGCGGGCCGGCGGGGAGAGATCGAAGAGGGGAAGACCCTTCTTGAGGCCGCCCAACAGCTCGGCGTCGATATCGAGGCGCTCTGCGGCAACAAGAAGGTATGTGGAAAATGCAAAGTAAGGATCGAGGAGGGGTATTTCGAAAAGGACCACATCGATTCAAAGATGTCTCATCTCGTCCCGGCTGAGCTCACCAAGGATGAATTGAAGCATGTCAAGCACGAGGACGGACCGAACATCAGGCTCGCCTGCGCCGTCGAGGTGCATGGCGACCTCAAGGTCTTCGTTCCCGAACGCTCCCGGGCCGGTAAACAGGTGGTCCGGAAGGCGGCGAAGGAGCTCTCCATCGCCCTCGACCCCGCGGTAAAGAAATATACGGTGAGCCTGACCCCGCCCACCCTTCATGACATGACCACCGGCGATTATGAGAGGGTTCTGAAGGCGTTTGAGGAGGAATACGGGATCAAGGGACTGGTATTCGACTACAAGGTTCTCCTCGGCCTCCAGGACGCACTGAGGGCAGGCGAATGGATGGCCACCTTCACCGTCTGGAACGACAAGGAGGTCATCAAGGTGGAGCCCGGTTCCGTACAGGTCTGCTACGGCCTTGCGGTTGACATAGGAACCACCACCTGCGTCGGCTACCTCACCGACCTGGGCACCGGAAAGGTAATCAACACCGAATCCATGATGAACCCGCAGGTGCCCTACGGAGAGGACGTCATGTCCCGCATCACCTATGCCATGACCAATCCCGGAGGCCTCAAGACCATGCAGGACGCCATCATCGCGGGTCTCAACAACATCATCGAGAAGGTGGTGACCGAGGTGCATAAGGGCGAGGCGCATCCCGGCCACATCATCGACGATCTGACCATCGTCTTCAATACCGCGATGCACCACATTTTCCTGGGTCTGGACCCCATCTACATCGGCCGTTCGCCCTTCATCCCCGCGGTGCAGCGCTCCCTGGACATCAAGGCGCGCGACCTCGGCCTCAACATCAACCCGGGGAGCTATATCCATGTGCTGCCCATCGAAGCGGGCTTCGTCGGCCCCGACAATGTCGGCGTGCTCATCGCCCAGGAGCCGTACAATCAGGATGACAAGGTGCTCATCATCGATATCGGAACAAACGGCGAACTCCTCCTCGGCAACAGGAACGCGGTCAGCTCCACCTCCTGCGCCACCGGCCCCGCTTTCGAGGGTGCCCAGATAAAGTTCGGCATGCGGGCCGCTCCCGGGGCCATCGAGAAGGTGAAGATAGATCCCGAGACGAAGGACCCCCAGTACAAGGTGATCGGGAAAGACGACTGGCACACCAACATCGATGGGAAAATCAATGCGAAGGGCATCTGCGGCTCCGGTATCATCGACGTGATCGCGGAGATGTTCAAGGCGGGAGTCATCGATAAGACCGGCAAGTTCGTGATGAACACCGGGAGCGAGAGGGTACGGCACGACGTCGACGGCAAGCCGGAATACGTTCTCGCCTGGGCGGATGAGACCTCCATCAACCAGGATATCACCATTGCCCAGAACGACGTCCGCGCCCTCCAGCTGGCAAAAGGCGCCCTCTACACCGGCGCAAAGCTCATGATGAAGAAGATGGGCTACGAAACCCTCGACAGGGTGGAGCTGGCGGGAGCTTTCGGCAGCCATATCGACAGGGAGGCATCCCTTACCCTCGGCATGTTCCCCGATGTCCCGATCGAGAAGGTGGTCGTGGTCGGGAATGCGGCAGGAGACGGCGCCCGGATGGCTCTTCTGAACAGGAATAAGAGGGCTGAAGCCACGGAGCGTGCGCGGTGGGTCGAGTTTCTCGAAATCGCCACCGACCCCGCCTTCGAGAAAGAGTTCATGCAGGCGATGCACATCCCCCATATGAAGGACAAGTTCCCCAACCTGAAGAAGATGCTCGAGGAGCAGAAGGCTCCCATCGCTTCGAGCATAAAGGGATAACCCCTTCGTATAGAAAAGAGGAAGCAGGATGACAAAGATAGTGGTAAACCCCGGTGCATGCGGGCTCCCCGCAAAGGTGGACGTGAAGAAGGAGGGAGAGAATTTTTCCGTCACCATCTCTTCCCCCTGTAAAATGGTGGCAAAACTGGGCGATGAACTCCGGGACCTCACCATGAGGGATGCCTTCACCCGGATCATGGAGAATCCGGTGTACCAGAAGGGATCATCATGCCTCCGGCATGTCGCCTGCCCGGTACCGTCGGGCATTCTCAAGGCACTCGAGGTGGAAGCGGGGCTCAACGTACCGAGGGACATCTCCATCACCTTTGTCACCGAGGAAAAGGCTGAGGAGGGTGATGCGTAGCAGGAGCACCCTCTCACCTGAACAATCCGGACACCCCTCCCCGTCCGTACGAGAGGAGGGGATTTTTTATTACTCCCTGCTCTGGGATCGAGGAGGACCGTTACAATGAAAAAGGCTTTGTCCCTTATCGCCGCCGCGCTGGTGCTGTTCTCGGCGGTATATGTCTCTGCAGCTCCGAAGAAAGTGCGGCTCGCCTATCTCCGGAACGACCTGCACCACCTCGCCGCATGGGTTGCCATCGAGAAGGGCTTTTTCAGGGAAGAGGGAATCGATGTAGAGGTGGCCGGCATCTTTAATGCAGGCCCCGAGGAGATGAGCGCCTTTGCTTCACGGAGCATCGACGCGGGGTATCTCGGCGTCGCCCCGAGCACTACGGGGGTGGCGAACAAGTCCGCCGGCGTAAAGGCCCTATCCCTGGCGAACTCGGAAGGGTCCGCCATCGTGGTCGGGAAGGACTCCACCCTCCGCTCGGTGAAGGACCTGGCGGGAAAGACCGTGGCCATTCCGGGTTATGCCACCGTGCAGGATTTCCTTCTGCGCAGGGCGCTGGAAAGCGCGGGAGTCGATGCGAAGGAGGTGAATATCATCGTGATAAAACCACCGGAGATGATCACCGCACTGGGAGCGCGGCAGATCGACGCCTTCATTGCCTGGGAGCCCCACCCCTCCAAGGCGGCCACCGGGGGAATCGGGAGGGTCCTCATCACCTCCGGGAAAATATGGAAGGGCCATCCCTGCTGCGTAGTGGCGGTGGAGGATTCCTTCTACCGCGAGAATCCTGCAGCGGTGAAGGCGCTGCGGAAGGCCCATGTCAGGGCCACGGAATTCATCAGGAAGAACCCGGACGAAGCGGTCAGGATCGGACAGAAATACACGGGCATGGACGAAGCGACCCTCCGTGCGGCCATGAAGAACATACAGTACCACTACGATATGAACAAAGAGGACATCAAGGCGTACCTGCAGTATCTCCTCGGGTTCGGGTATATAAAGACAGTCGATATCGACTCCCTCATCCGTGAATATATCGCTCCGGAAGGGCGAAACGGGTCTGCCAGGTAACGGGGGCACTATCATTACGCGCACTACGACGCACCCACTTATAAAGTACCTGCCGGTCGTCGCGGTCCTTTTCGCCTGGCAGGCGCTTTCCTCCGCGGGCGTCATCCCGGCGAACCGCCTGCCTTCCCCTTCCGCCATTCTGGTGGGGCTCCTTGATCTGATCACCTCCGGCCTCCCCCCGGGGCACACGCTGGCCGGACACTTCGGGGCGAGCATGAAGAGGGTGCTCTGCGGGGTCGTCGTCTCGCTGCTCATCGGCATCCCGATGGGTCTTCTCATGGGATTCTGGCGGAAGCTCGGCGACTTTCTGAATCCTTTCGTGGAACTCATACGCCCGGTCCCTCCGCTCGCCTGGGTGCCGCTCGCC
>JADLDZ010000274.1 GCA_020846375.1 Nitrospirales bacterium
GACTGCCTCTTTCATGAATGACTATAGCACCCTTCTTTCGGCAGGGGAAAGAAAAACAATATTGCCGGACTATTGCTCCTCAATTCCGTATTTCCCCAGGCCGAAGCTCGTACCTTTGCCCACATGCGCGATCTCGCCGGCCCTGATCAGTGGCATGAAGGGGCCGATTTCCCCCTCATAGGTGATCTTTCCGATAACTCCGCCCATTTTCATGCGGGTGTCCTGGCGGGCCGAGTATCTCTCCCAGTCATGCCACCTCAGGTCACTTTTAATTATCCGGACCTTTTCGGCGCTCTCTATGATCTTTTTGAAATCCCATCCCGAGGGATCGCCCTCGCAGTGGAAGTAGCATAAAAGGGCGATTCTCCTCAGCAGGTTCCTGATAAGCACATGAAATTCCAGGCTGTCCGTCAGATGTCCGTCGTAGGAAATCCTCGCCGGCGTTAAAAACTCAAGGGACAATCGCCTCAGGGGAGAAGAGAGGTCGCCCACCGCCTTGTCCATCGTAAGGGATAGGCAGATGTCCCGGTTCTGCGTAGATACAAAAGTCTTCGTGTCTGCGGAATACACTGTTTCATCACCGGATGAACCGGGCATCCCCTGGCGGACAACCGAGCCGAGGGTAAACTTTCCTTTTCCCGCGCCCAAACCAGTTTTCCCCATTTCATCAAAGGCATAGATGAAATAAGGCAGATAGTCAATCGCTTTTCCGATAAGGAGCAGTCCGAACGAAACCGCATCTCCCGGAGCATATTCCCGTTTTCTTTCGAGCGGCGGCTCAAGGACAAAGGGGTGGGGGGCGCTCGTATATTTCCTCATGATTTTTGTGCCGGACGGGGGCGGGGTTTCAAATACGTAGGAGTAGATGCACTTTTCCCGAAGCAGGCAGTCGAGGCACTTTTCTTTTCGCAACGCACAGATTATCTTCCTGAACGCATGCCCGAAAGCTCCCCGGAGAGCGGAGCCTTTGTACGCGGGCAGGACCAGCGGCTCTTCAGGCTCTATCGTAAAGCAAAACTTCTGGACGCGCAGACAGGCTTCAGTGTGAGGAGCAGAGAGTATGCCCACCGTTTTATCAGCCTCCCGGAAATCTTACTTCTTTGTACGATAGCAGGGCAGAGAGTGGCTGTCAAGAATAAAATGCACCTAATGTTTGTACAGGAAAGCGCTACAGCCCGCTTACGAGCCGGTAGAGCTCCGGATACTCATCCCGCGCCAGAGCCGTCTCCTCTTTCAGATGGCGCAGGGCCTCGGGCACGTGCTTCAGGAAATACTTTTTCTCCTTTTCCACAGAGAGGAACCCATAGGCGCCGAGGGCCTGCATGTGGCGCTGGAGGCGGCAGGGGAGAAGGGTATCCCTGAGCTCCCGCGCTGAGAACCGCTCCCCCGCGGCAGCGCTTATCCTCTCCACATAATAGCCGACCAGCCGCTCCCGCAGTGCGCCGTCGAGACGATAATACGGGTCCCACAGCATGGATGCCAGATCATAGGCGGGAGGGCCGAGCCGCGCACCCTGATAATCGATGAGCCGTGGAGTGCCCCCCCCGGTGATCATGATGTTTTGCGACTGAAAATCGCGATGTATCACCGTCTTCGGAAAGGCGTCCACTCTTGCGGCGAGGGAGTGGAATTCGTCCTGCAGTGCGGAAAGGTTCCGTACCGGGACATCCATGAGGCCTTGCACAAAACGCTCCAGGAAGTATCCCGTCTCCCAGCGCAGATGGCCATAATCGAACACCCTTTCCTGAAGAAGCCGGCATTCTCCCACACGGCAGGTCGCCGCAGTGTGGAGCAGGACAAGGATATCCAGCACTTTCCGGTAGGCTTCCTCCACCTGCCCTTCCCGGCGCCGGCATTTCAACCAGCCATACAGTGAGGTGTCACCCAGGTCCTCGAAGCGCGCTCGCATCGCCACCGGGTTCTGCTCCAGCAGCTCAGGGACCGGGAGGGAGCAGGAACGGAAAAACCCCGTATATTCCATGTGCCGTGTGAAGTCGGGATCACGGGGGGAGCACCTCATGAGGACCGCTGTCGTCTCTTTCTCCCGTATCCGGTAATACTTTCTGTCGGAGCCCCCCGTGCCGATGAGCACCGCCCCGTCTTCCACGGGGAACCCCATCTCTTTCTCCCCCAGCTCCAGCACAAACCCCGGTCCGATAATGCCGGCGCGGTAGATCCCCGGGCCGGGGGCGGCACCCGGGAGTACGATGCAGTCTTTCAGGGCAACTCCCTCCCCAAGGACAACCCCCTTTTCAAGGACGACATACCCGTCCAGTGAGGCCCTCTCGCAGCCTGTTGCAGAAGGATGAATAAACACCGTCTCCCCCTCGTGCCGCAGCGCATCCAGGACAGAGGAGGCATAAGCGGAAGGCGTCCCGATGTCGTTCCAGCAGGCGCCGGTCACATCGAGAGTCCCCACGCGGCGCCCCGCCTGCACCGCCCGCATCCAGGCATCCACCACGCTGGAGCGCCCGGGGGGCAGAAAGGAAAGGAAATCCGGGGAATATACCACGATCCCGGTGAAGGCCGTCCACCTCTCCGTTTCCCGAAGGGTGCGGCTCTTTCCCACCCCTGTCAGGCATCCCTCCCGGCCCACCGCCACGGTATTGAAGCGCGGGCAGTCATGGACGGCCAGGGTGGCACAGTTTCCCGCCGCGCGATGGAAATCGAGCAATGTCTCCAGATTCACCGAAGAGAGGATATCGGCATTGTGCACGATAAAGTCGCTCTCCCCCAGGAAAGCTTCCGCGTTCTTCAGTGCCCCCCCGGTGCCGAGAAGGGAGTCCTCGGGAAAAAGGACGATTTTCTCGCGGAAAGCGGACCCCCGGATCCACTCCCCGATCATCTCCCCCTTATAGTGGAGGTTCAGGCCGATGGCGCTGACAGGCAGGGCGGATACCTTCTCCAGAACGGTCTGCAGAAGGGGCTTCCCTGCAAGGGGAAGCAGCGGTTTGGGGAGGAGATCGGTGATCGGGCGCAGCCGTTCCCCCAGTCCTGCGGCCAGGATAAAGGCTTTGATCGGCTTACGCATACAGCAGGTACTTCTTCCTGATGTCTTTGGAGAAGCGGGCGCACTGTTCCCGCCACCACTCTTCCATGCGCACCAGGCTCTCCCCCGCTTCGATCTCCTTCCGGAGCCTGTCCGTACCCGCAAGGATGTCGATGGGCATTTTCTCCGTTTCGTACTCGTAGGGCGGCTGCTTCCAGGCGAACCGGCCGGGGTAGAGGTCGTGCACGGCTTTCATCACCGCAACCCCCGTGGCGAAAGACCGGAAGGCGCTTCTGTCGGTAACATGGATCTGCGCCCCTCCGCAGAGAATGCCGGCATGCTTCTGAAAGGTGGGCTGAAAGAACAGCGGGCGGAATGCCGCTCCGGGGAGTGCTGATTCGCTGAGCCTCCCGATCAGGGCGTCGGGGTCGATGAAGGGGGCGCCGAAGATCTCGAAGGGCCGGGTCGTCCCCCTTCCCTCACTGAGCAGGGTTCCCTCGAGCAGGCACATGCCCGGATAGACCGTTGCCGTATCCGGCGTGGGCATATTGGGGGAAGGCAGGACCCAGGGAAGCCCCGTGTCATCGAACCACATCCTTCTTTTCCATCCCTCCATGGGGATAACGTGGAGATCCAGGGCGGGGTAGAACTCGTTTTTCAGGTAGAGAGCTATTTCTCCCACGGTCATGCCGTGGCGCACGGGCAGGGCGCGCTGTCCGACGAAGGAGGCGTAGGCCTCATCGAGGACCGGGCCTTCCGTAAGCCTTCCGCCGAGGGGGTTGGGCCTGTCCAGGACGACAACGGATGCGCCCGCTTCGACGCACGCCTGTATGCAGAGCTCCATCGTCCAGATGAAGGTGTAATAGCGCGCCCCCACATCCTGCATATCGATGACCAGCACATCGATGTCCTTCAGCATTCCGGGCTCCGGCTTCCGCGTATGTCCGTAGAGGCTGTAGACGGGGAGTCCTGTCCCCGTGTCCTGAAAGCCCTCCCACTCCACCATGTTGTCCTGTGTCTCTCCGCGAAGGCCGTGCTGGGGACCGAAAAGAGCCCTCAATTCCGTCTTCTTCGATTTCAGGAAAAGAGCGGAGGCATGTTCGAGATTTCCGTTTACCGAAGCAGGGTGCACCAGGAGTCCGGCGCGTGCTCCCTTGAGGGCGCGGGGCCATTTTTTTTCGAATCTGTCGAGTCCGATGAGTACCGCCACAGCATTCTCCCTTGTCCACTCAATTGTAGCCCTAATGATAAACGGAAAAAGAGGCAAGGCGCAAGGGGCAAAAAAAAGAGGCAGGAAATCCTGCCTCTTTTCATGCGGTGCGCAGAGGGGGAAGCTTACATTCCCAGGAAAGCCCTGGAAAGGAACACCGCCATGTCCGCCCTGGTGAGATAGGCATCTACGCCGAAGGTGCCGGTCGCCTTGGTGATTCCGTCGTCCTTCAGCTTCTGCACGTATTTGAAGTAGGCGCTGGTGTTGGGCACATCGCTGAAGTAGGGGTTCGTGGTATAGGTGAAGTTCTCCCCGTACTTCGCCCTGACGAGGAAGATCGCCATGACTCCCTTGGAAACGATGTCGTTCACCCCGTAGACTCCTTCCGCCCAGGTGATCCGGTCATCCCGGAACTTCTGGACATACTTGAAGTAGCCGTTGTCGGC
>JADLDZ010000275.1 GCA_020846375.1 Nitrospirales bacterium
CCTCCTTCCCGAAGGGGACGAGCTCCTTTCCCATGGGGCCGTATATATCGCTGCCTGCCACGAAAAATGCTTTGTCCGCATCGAGGGGCGCAAGCGAGTAGTACTCCTTCACGTACAGGGACTCGATATCGGTCTGGTTTCGGGAAGGGGCGTACTTCTTCATGTCGGAGTAGTACCGGAACATGTCCTTGGGGCCGTCGAAGAAAACGGAAGAGCCGTCTTTGAAAAGGATCCGGGAGACCCAGTCAGGGTACTTTGCGACGAACATGCCGCAGACCGCGCACTTGTCCTTCTGGGTGGGAGAAACCGGCTGCCGCTCCCCGCATTCGGCGCCGGTGACCGGCGCCAGCGAAAAGAGCAGTACGGAAAGGAAGAGGAAGAATGATCTTGCAAGGCTGTCCTGAAGAGTGTGTTTCATAAAACCCCCTGTCGGCGTCTTTCCGGAAAAAGAGCGGCACTGCCCTCAGCAGGAAAGGACGCATATCCGTATATTTTCATACAACGGAATATTTTTATCAACAGGGGGAAGGAACGGGCGCACTCCCCTTCCCTTTCCAGGAGGCGGGGAGGGGTGGATTCCCCCTCTTAGGATGAGAGGGGGTAAGGGGGAGTCAGCCTCAATTTCATCCGTGACAGTGTACTAGGGTGCGGTTGCGGCGTGGCTCGTCAGGAAGGCCTTCAGGGTAATTTCTGTTCCGGCCAGTGCCTGGGAGACGGGGCACCCCTTTTTTGCGGCCTCGGCCTTCTCCAGGAAAGTCTTCTCGTCGATTCCGGGCACTTCGGCATGGGTCAGCAGTTCGCTCCGGGTAATTTTGAAGCCGTCTCCCGCCTTTTCGACACGTACGTGCGCCGTGGTATGGATGCGCTCCGGGGTGTAGCCTGCCTGCTCCAGCATAAGGGAGAGCGCCATGGAGAAGCATCCTGCGTGGGCTGCGCCGATCAGTTCCTCGGGGTTGGTCCCTGTCCCCTCCTCGAAGCGGGAGGAGAAGGAGTATGCCCCTTCAAAGGCCCCGCTCCCCAGCTTCATCGTCCCGCTTCCCCCTTTCAGGGTGCCTTTCCATGTTGCTTCCGCCTTGCGTACCGGCATGGGATACCTCCTTGTAATTATCTGATGTATGTACCTTTTTCCTCTCTTATCCACAGTATACAGCGGTTGAGAAATATGTCAAGGAAAGGGGACAGGAAAAAGGAAAAGGAAAGGAGGAGGGAATGCCTTATCAGAGTCTCGTCTCCAGCGTTTTGCATAAGTACGTGACGGGGCGCTTGGTGGAGTCCAAAAAATGAGAGAGGAAGCGGCTACAGAAAGCCGCAGCGTAATAACCGGACATTTTCATTTTTGTCTTGACATTGCCTTGACAAGCGGTTGCAATAGACCCTCAGGAAATGCTACATTTAACCGCTTTCTTGCCGGGCCCGGCCTGGGCACCGTGGGAAACGACGGCAACTATGACCGGTAAAAAGAGTACAAGGAGGATTGGATGAAAGCAGGAAATGAGAAGGGCTTTACTCTGATCGAGCTGGCCATCGTACTGGTGCTCATCGGTATCATCATGGGAGCGGTGCTGAAGGGACAGGACCTGATCGATAATGCACGGGCGAAACAATTTGCTACTGAAGTGAGGTCGTGGGAGACGGTGCTCTATAATTATCTGGACAGAAAGGGGAGGCTTCCCGGAGATGCGGACAGGGACGGCGTTGTCAGCGATTCCGACCCGATGGTGGATCTTACCGCTGCCAAGCTTATTAACACACCCCGAGGCTCTTTTGTTCTCGGTGCGACCGGCTTTTATGCCTACCTTGGACGAGGGACGGCAAACGGTCCCAACTACCTGGTGATGTGCAAGGGCGCCAATTGCAGCGGCAGTTTCAGTCCGAACAATACGGGAGACCTTGCCGCCCTCAAGTACTTTGAATCGTTCGACGCGACTGTTGACGGCACTGCGAGCGCCAATGCTTCCTCCAACTCTGTTGTTACGGCTTTTTCCGCTATCACCGCTGCAGGCAATACCTTTACGGCTATTACTCTCGGGTCATCCAATGGGGATTGGATAACGCCGACGAATATCAAGGGGCTTGCGTACCAGATTCGATAGCCCGGCACCTGTTGCCCATTGAACAAAGAGAGGGAGGCATCACGCCTCCCTTTTTTTGACATCCCGAACGGGCTTTGGCTATTCTACAGGCATCTTGACCGGGAGATGAATTTTACGGCAGGCCGTGAAGAACGTGCAATGAAAAGAGGAACAGGTTCTGCGCACCGTGAGGGGTTCACTCTCGTCGAGCTTGCCATTGTGCTGCTGGTGATCGGGATCGTGATCTCCCTGGGGATCGGCCTGCTGGGCCCCCTGACGAGGAGGGCGAAATACAGCGAATCCCGGGAGACCGTCAACGGCGCGGTGGAGTCGGTGAACGGCTGGGCCTCCACGAACAGGCGCCTCCCCGATGCGGCAACGGAATTCGCGGGTGCGGTGAAGAGCTCCCGAGACGCCTTCGGCAAAGCACTCTCCTACCTCGTCGACGCCAACCTCGTCACCATCCCCTCCGGCGCCACGGATGCCCTCTGCGGCAGGAAGACCACCGGGCTGAGCGTGAGCGATTGCTCGAGCGGCAGCTGCACGACCATCACCAACGTGGCCTTCGTGGTGATCAGCGGGGCGGAGAACTTCAACATCCAGACAAATTCCACCGGCGGGGTGGTGACCGTCTACACCATGGACGCCACGGACCGGGACGACTGCACCGACGCCGCCACCTGTCCCAGCGCCGCCACCATGGCCCAGGATCCCGACAGGTCCGAGCCGTACGACGATATCGTCAAATGGGTCTCACTGGACGAGCTCAGGACAAAGGTGGGCTGCCAGGGGGCGCAGTTGTGGATCGTGAACAACGAGCTGCCCTTCGGCGCGGTGAACAGTGCGTATGTCGCCGGTGTCTATGCCGACGGCGGAGTCCCCTTCGGGGGGGGGAATTTCCGGTGGTGCGCGCAGACCGCGTCGGGCAGTGCCCCGGCGAACCTCACCTTCCGGAACATGGGCAACTCCGCGAATATCCCGTTCAGTGCCGACTGCACGGCGCTCGTTGAATCCTCATGGGTGCTGACTGCAGGGGTGAATGTAGCGGGCTCTCCGAACGCAGCCGGAAGCTACCCGCTCACCTTCTTTTCGCGCGACAACAACGACGCGGCTGCGGGCAACGATAACATCGCGAGCAAGGCATTCGTCATCACGGTGAATCCTTAACTCCCCCTCGCCCCCTCTTACCCAAGAGGGGGTATTCAATCTCCTCCCCTTGGGATAAGGGGAGGCTGGGAGGGGTTACGCAGCAGGGAGCGAACCCTGCAAGGCATAATGAGCGACCTGAGGAAGAGAGGAGTGCAGAGCAAATTGAGGGAAAGAGGTTCCAGCGGAGAAAGGGGCATCGCCCTCGTGCCGGTGGTGCTCGTCCTGCTGGTGGTCGCCTCACTCCTGGCCGTCGGCTTCACCACGCTCGGCCCTCTCGTCCGGCGCGGGAAGATAAACGAGGTGAAGGACACCCTTGATGCAGCGGTGAAAGCGGTCATAAGCTGGGCCGGGGCGAACAAGAGGCTGCCCTGTGCGGGAAATGACAATAGCGGGTATTGCAGTGCACAGGGAGACGAGTTCACCCCCGCGGTGCGGAATCCCAACGATGCATGGGCCAAGGCCCTTTTCTCCATCTATGACAACAAGCTGGCGGACCCCGCACAGGGCGGCCTCTGCGGCAGGAGAACCACGGACCTCACGGTGAGGCTCTGTCCTGATGCCGGGTGCGCGACGCCGTCTGCCGTCCTGTCGAACGTAGCCCTCATCGTGCTGAGCGGGGGAGAGAACGTCAACAACCAGACGTCCGGGACCACGGGGGTCACCGCCGCCGCTACGGTAAACGTCTATGACTCCTCCGTCACCCTCGACGCCTATTCCGGCGATAGGGACAGGAGCGAACCGTATGACGATATTGTCCGGTGGGTCACCCTCGAGGATCTGAAGAACAGAGCGGGATGCTACGGGATAACCGGGGGGCGCCTCCGGATCATCAACAACGAGCTGCCCCGGGCATGCGCCAACACTCCGTACAGTGCGGCGGTGTATGCCGAAGGAGGGGTGCCTTTCAGCGGCTCCCGGTACCAGTGGTGCATCCAGGGCTCGCTCCCTTCGGGGCTCACCGCGAGCCCGAACACCACCTGCCCCTCGTGGTCCTCAAACGCGGCTTCCCTCCAGCTCGGCGGCTCCGCCACTACCCTGACCTCCGCCTCCCTGGTCTTTGCAGTCAGGGATAACGATCCCACTCCCAACGTCTTCCAACGGGCCATGTCTCTTCAGGTTGTCCCATGCGGCGGGTAATGCCGAGGGGGTGCCGGACAGCCGTACTATAGTGTCTTCTCGAATTTTGTGGCAAAATTCAGATAAGTGCCGGGAGAACATTGATTTTTCGGTCCTTTTGACATCACCTGTGCTCTCTGGTATCCTAAGGGTGTGTATGTGTAAAAGGAGAGCAAGTGCTGAAGCTTCGTGACGGCATCGTCGAGTTGTACCGGAAAGTCGCCACTTCCATTCCCACCGATGTGGAAGAGGCACTGAAGAGGGCGCAGGCGGAAGAAGCCGAACCCCTTGCGCGGGAATCGCTGGATATCATTTTGAAGAACATCTCCCTTGCGCGCACCACTTCCCGTCCCCTCTGTCAGGATACCGGCTTCCCCGTTTTCTTCGTCAAGGTGCCGAGGGGGCTGAGCCACCAGCTCATAAAGGATGTCATCCGTGACGCCACCCGCCTTGCCACGCAGAAGGTGCCCCTGCGGCCGAATGCGGTGAACAGCGTCACCGAAAAAAATACCGGAGATAACGTGGGGGAGCTCTTCCCTCTCATCTATACCGAGGAGATCCCCGAGCAGACCCTTACCGTGGACCTGATGCTGAAGGGCGGAGGCTCCGAGAACATCGGTCAGCTCTACAAGCTCCCTGCGGTGTTGGAGAGCGGGGAGGGAGAAGGGGTGCCTGCCGAGCGGGATTTCGAGGGGGTCCGGAAGTGCGTCCTGGATGCGGTCTTCAAGGCGCAGGGGAGGGGGTGCCCTCCGTACACCATCGGCATCGCCATCGGGGGCGCGAAGGACCAGGTGACCGCCCTGTCGAAACGACAGCTCATGCGGCGGCTCAACGATGTGCATCCCGACGCGGCACTCTCCGCCTTCGAGACGGGGATTCTCCGGGAGGTTAATGCCCTCGGCATCGGCTCCCTGGGCTTCGGGGGGAGGGCCACCGCCCTCGGGGTCAAGATAGCCGCGGCTGAGCGCCATCCTGCATCCTATTTTGTCGATGTCTCTTTTGCCTGCTGGGCGAACAGGAGGGGGAGGCTGGTGTGGTAGAGAAAAAAGCGGGGGGACGCTGCCCCTGGACCATGGGCAGGGAGAAGAGACGCACCCCGTCAGCGGAGGAAGGACAGGGGCAAGGCGAGGGGGCTCACGGGACGGTTGTGCGGAAGATACACGTGCCCCTCTCGAAAGAGGATGCCCTGAGCCTCCGGGTGGGCGAGATGGTACTGCTCAGCGGGCAGATGGTGACCGGAAGGGACAGGGTGCACCGGCTCCTCGTCAGGGAGAGGCCGGGCAAGGAGGAGATCCCTTTTGTGCTGGAAGGGGGAGTGCTCTACCACTGCGGACCCCTTATCGTGAAAGAGGGTGACGCCTACCGGTTGATCGCCGCAGGCCCTACCACGAGCATGCGGGTGGAGATGTATGAGGCGGAGGTCATCAGACAGTACGGCATCAGGGGGATTGTCGGCAAGGGGGGGATGGGGGAGAAGACCCGCGCCGCCCTGCAGGAGGCGGGGGCGGTCTATTTCAATGCCATAAGCGGCGCCGCCGTCTATCTTGCCGACAGGATCAGGAAAGTGGTGGACGGCTGGAGGGTGGAAGAGTTCGGGGCGCCCGAGGCGATGTGGCTGCTCGAAGTGGAAGACTTCCCGGCTGTCGTCACCATGGATGCCCACGGCAACAGCCTGCACCGGACGATAGAAGACCTCTCCCGGGAAAATCTCAGGAAGCTGATCAGAGAATAAAGGGGGACCCCCATGTTCTTCATTGCCGGAGCCACCGGTTTCATCGGCTCACACCTGATGCGCAGTCTTGCCGCTGCCCGGCTTGCGGCCCGCTGCCTGGTCAGGAA
>JADLDZ010000276.1 GCA_020846375.1 Nitrospirales bacterium
CAAAAAACTTCGTGCAGCCCCCCGCTGTCCCGCTGCCCGATTTTGCTGCCGCCCTGAGTAACACGCTTTTCAGGCTGCCGGAGGTCCCACGCGCCGTTCATCTCGTTGAGCGTGAGCCCTCCGATGGGTTTCAGTTCTTTTCTTCCGGCATCTCTCCACCTTCGGCGTAGCTCTCTCCTTATGCTGTTATCCATGAGGGCGGCCTGTCTCCCTTTCTGGCTAGTCCGGACGTTTGATCCGGCGTAGACGCGTCCGCTCTGAGGCGGGGAGAGAAATCAGGCCCTCTGCGGTACTCACCTGCAAGAGTATTCCAGAAGGAAGAGCAGGAGGCGGTAATGTATGATTTTCACTTCGTGCTCGTCGAGGAACGGCACCGGTAGCAGCCCCGGCACTGCAGACACACCCTGACCTCTTCGCCGGGATCCGCATTCTCTTTAAGAAATTTATGGGAAGAGAGAGGTATGATCCGAGATGAAGATAACCAAACGGCTCATCGTAGCCCTTACGATAGTTATCGCAGCAGTAACCGTGCTCTTTGCGCTGTATCAGGTGCATGAGGAGAAACAGCGCCTTATCGGAGAGCTCGAGAGGAGGACCCTCATTCTCGCGGACAGCCTGCAGGAATCGGTTGCACCCCTTATGCAATCCGACTCCCCCGCAAAGCTGAACCGCCTCGTGGTGCGTTTCGGCAATCGCGAAAGGCTCAGGGGAGTTGTCGTCTTCGACAGACAGGGGACCATCCTGGCCTCGACGCCGGAGCTCCGGCAGAAGATCCCGCAGCCCTTTCCCGAAGCGGTACGCTCTTTCCTGGAAAACCGCGCAGAAAGCGGCTTCATCAACATTGAAGGGAGCAGGACGTATGTCTATGTGCTCCCCCTTGCGGGTGAGGAGGCGCTTTTGGGGACAATGGCCCTTTTCCACGATGCCTCCTACATCGATGTCAGGCTGATGGAGATCGGGAAACATAACCTCCTTCGCTTCCTGGCCCATACTCTCCTCATCGTCCTTATCACCCTCATCGTAGTCCGGTGGAGCATTACCGGGCCCATCGCGCAGATAGCGGCATGGATGAGAGAGCAGAGGACGGGAAAAAGCAGGACGGGGCAGCCCATGATCGCACCGAGGGGGGATGTTCTCGCACCCCTGGTCTCGGAGGTCGCGCACCTCGCCAAAAGCCTTGCCCTGGCGCGTGCGAAAGCCGATGAGAAAGCCGTGATGCGCCTGCCGTCCGACTCCTCCTGGACCGCTCAGCGCCTGAAGGACCACATGCAGGAAGAGCTGGGGGGGAGGAAGCTCTTCGTCGTTTCGAACCGCGAGCCGTACCTGCACCTGCGGGAGGGCAGCGTGGTGAGGTGCATCATTCCGGCAGGAGGATTGGTGACGGCGCTGGACCCTGTCATGCGCATATCGGACGGAACCTGGATCGCCCATGGGAGCGGTAACGCCGACCGCGATACCGTGGATGCGCGCGACAGGCTGCGCGTCCCCCCCGAGAACCCGTCGTATACCCTGAGGAGGGTATGGTTTACCAAGGAGGAAGAGGAGGGGTACTACTACGGCTTTTCCAACGAGGGCATGTGGCCGCTCTGTCATATCACGCACACCCGACCCCTCTTCCGTCTCGAGGACTGGATCGAATACCAGAAGGTGAACGAGAAATTCACCGAGGCAGTGCTCCAGGAGATCGACGGGGAGGAGTCTCCCCTCGTTCTGATCCAGGACTACCATCTCGCCCTGCTCCCCCTTCTGGTGAAAAAGAGGAGGCCCGATGCGAAGGTAGCGCTCTTCTGGCATATCCCCTGGCCCAACCCGGAGTCTTTCGGCATCTGTCCGTGGCAGCAGGAGATCCTCCTGGGCATGCTGGGAGCGGATATCATCGGCTTCCATATACAGTTCCACTGCAACAATTTCCTGGATACCGTCGACCGCTTCCTCGAATCGAAGATCGATTGGGAGCAGTTTTCGGTCAGCCGCGGCGGGCATACGACTCTTGTCAAACCGTTCCCGATAAGCGTCCGGTTCGACGGTATCGACCCTCTGGAGCCAAAAGAAAGGGTCCACACGCCGGATCGTGCCGAGCTCCTCGCCGGGATCGGGGTGCAGGCGAAGTACCTGGGCGTGGGAGTCGACCGCATCGACTACACCAAGGGCATTCCCGAGCGCTTCAGGGCGATCGAGCGTTTTCTCGAGAAGTATCCCGAATTTATCGGCTCGTTTACTTTCGTGGAGCTCGGGGCCCCAAGCCGCACTCATATCAAGAGGTACTATGACCTGCTGGCCGAAGTGGACGAGGCGGTGAACAGGATCAACTGGCGCTTTCAGACCGCGGAATGGAAGCCCATTGTCTTCCTCAAGGCCCACCACAGCCATGATGAGATCGACCGCTTTTACCGGATAGCGGACCTCTGCATGGTCACCTCTCTCCACGACGGAATGAACCTGGTCGCGAAGGAGTTTGTCGCCTCCCAGGAAGACGGGGAGGGGGTATTGATCCTCAGCCAGTTCGCCGGGGCATCAAGGGAGCTGAAAGATGCGATCATCGTCAATCCCTATGACAGGGAGGAAATGGCCGATGCACTCTTCCTTTCCCTTACGATGAAACAGCAGGAGAGAGCCGAACGGATGCGGCGCATGCGCAGGGCAGTAGGCGAGAACACCATTTACCGATGGGCAGGGGACCTCATCACCGCCCTCGCACGCCTCCGCTCCCCGGAGGACAGGGCATGAAAAAAGAGCCCGGCCCGCACTACTTCTTCGGGACAGAGGAGCCTGTCAGCCGGATCTCGAGGGCACTGCAGCACTTCAAGATAGCCCTTTTCTTCGATTTCGACGGGACCCTCGTTCCCCTTCAGAACGACCCTGCGCATTGTATGCCCTCAGAAGAGACGAAGGCGCTCCTGCAATCGCTGGCCGATTCCCCCCTCTGCTTCCTGATGATCCTGAGCGGAAGGTCCCTGCCCGACCTCCAGGAAAGGATCGGCCTCAGCGGGATCTACTACGGCGGCAACCACGGCCTCGATATCGCGGGACCGGATGTGCGGTACACGCACCCGGATGCGGTCCTCCTGAAAAGAGCGATCCATCGGGTAGGACGGAAGCTAGAAAGCGATATCGCGGGAATCCGTGGTGCATGGATTGAAAACAAGGAATTCACTCTTGCCCTCCACTACCGGAATGTAGGAGAAAAGGATATTCCCCTGGTGCAGGCAACTTTCGAAAAGGCAGCAGACACCCTCTCCGGGAAGGGAGCGATGACCGTGATCAAGGGGAAGAAGGTCCTTGAGCTCGCCCCGGGTATCCGGTGGAACAAGGGAGCGGCAGCCCTCTGGATGCTGAAGCAGTGGGGAGACCTCTGTCTGCCGATTGCCGTGGGAGACGACCAGACCGACGAGACAGTCTTCCATGCCCTTGGGGGAATGGGGCTCTGCATACGGATCGGGAAGTCGAAAACAACGCATGCACAGTACTACCTCAAGGGCTCGCGGGAAACCCTGCGACTGATGCGGGAAGTAAAAAGACACGTGGAGAAAGCCCGCTCCCCCTCCTTCCCTCTTCCTTGAGAGAAGGGCTCTTCTCCTCCTCCCCGGACAAAGGATGGGAGAGGCTGCTCTCTTGCTGGTATAATGAGCTTAATCCGGTAATGACGGGAGATGCCCTGAAAGGAGCCATACACGGGGGGAGGATGGGACACGGCACAAGCGAAGAGGAGAATATCAGGAATATCGCCTTCGCGCTTTTTTCTTTCCTGAGGGAGGAGCGGCCCTCCCTTTTCGACAGGAAGGGCTGGAAAGGCAGGATCATCAGATGGGCGATGCGGGATGACTCCTTCAAGGTCCAGCTCCTCAGGTTCATCGATGTGCTGCCGGTCGTGAAGGACGATGCCCTGCTGCTCCGGTTGTTCAGGGAGTATTTCGACGAAGTTCCCGACACTCCCCTCATCGTACGGCGCGGGATGGAACGCCTCTCCCGGGGAAGCGCCGTGCCCCGTGTTATCGCCGCGGTCATCCGGGCCTCCACCAAATCCCTCGCCCGGCAGTTCATCGCCGGCAACGGTCCGGAAGACGCGCTCGATGCCCTCCGATCGCTGAGAGAGGAAGGCGCCGCAGTGAGTGTCGACCTGTTGGGCGAAGCGGTCGTGAGCGACAGCGAAGCGGAGCGCTACGGCGCACGGTACCGGGAGCTTCTGGCATTTCTCGCGCCAAGGGTGCAGCCGCGGAATACGCCGCACAATCCGCCATCACGGCCCGGACATAATCCCCTGACCGCAGAGGACAGGCTGGACATCTCCCTGAAAGCATCCTCCTTCTATTCGCAGATAGAACCCCTGAACTGGGAAGGATCCATCGAACGGGTGAAAAACGGCCTGCGCCCCCTCTTTGAACAGGCGCAGGCGCTCGGCGCCTCCATTACCTTCGACATGGAGCATTACTACTATAAGGATCTCACCATCGCCATCTTCAAGAGTCTCCTCAACGAATTCCCCGGCTTCCCCGATGCGGGAATCGCGCTCCAGGCATATCTGAGGGACACGCGGGAAGACCTCGCCTCGCTCCTCGGATGGGCAAAGGAAAAAGGCCGGCGCATTTCCGTGCGGCTGGTGAAGGGAGCCTACTGGGACTATGAGACGGTGATACACCGGCAGAAGGGATGGCCGGTGCCGGTGTACCTCCGCAAGGACGAGACGGATCGCTGCTACGAGGAGCTCACGGGGATGCTCCTCGAAAATACCGCCTCGGTGTATCCCGCCTTTGCCACCCATAATATCCGGAGCATCAGCAATGCCCTTGCCCTTGCCGAAAGGCTCGGGGTCTCACGGGGGAGCTTCGAGTTCCAGGTCCTCTACGGCATGGGAGACCCGGTGCGGAAAGCGCTGCGGCGGATGCGCGTCAGGGTGCCCGTGCGGGTATACTCCCCGGTGGGAGAGCTCATCCCCGGGATGGCCTACCTCGTAAGGAGAATCCTCGAGAACACTTCCAATGAATCCTTCCTCAGGAAGTCCTTTGCCGAAGGGATGTCCTTCGAGGAGCTCGTGCGGCCTCCTCACCCTGAAGAACCCGTGCCGGAAGAGGCCTTGCCTGAGAATGAGAAGCAGGGGAGTGTCTTCAGAAATGAGCCGGAGACCGACTTTTCGAAGGCGCACAATAGGAAGAGGATGGAAGAGGCGCTCCGTGCGGTACGGAAAGGGCTGGGAAGGAAATATCCCCTCTTTCTGGGCAATGAAGAGGTCTATACCGCCCGGGAGACCCCCTCCGTGAACCCGGCGCGGCCCGATGAGGTAGTGGGCGCCGTCTCTTCCGCCTCGCGAGAGGAGGCGGAAAGGGCGGTCAGGGAGGCAAAAGCGGCGTATGCGCGCTGGAGGAGGGTTTCTCCCTCAATCCGGGCCGGCTACCTTTTCCGGGCCGCGGAAGAGATGAGAAAGAGGAGGTTCGAGCTCGCGGCCCTCGAAGTGTACGAAGTGGGGAAACCGATCCTGGAGGCGGACGCCGATGTTGCCGAGGCCATCGACTATCTCGAATATTACGGCGGGCAGATAACGGAGCTCGCAAAGCCGCAGCGCCTCGGGCGTTATCCGGCGGAGGTGAACGAATACTTCTTCGAGCCGAAGGGCATCGGTGTGGTGATCTCCCCCTGGAACTTCCCCCTCGCCATTCCCACAGGGATGGCATCGGCAGGCATTGTCGCCGGAAACTGCGTGATCCTCAAGCCGTCCGGTCTGTCCCCTGTCGTTGCATGGCGGCTCATCGAGGTTTTCAGGGCGGCTGGGCTGCCTCCGGGAGTGCTCCAGTATCTGCCGGGCCCCGGCGGAGAGGTGGGGGAGCACCTCGTGGAGCACCCCGGCATCGACTTTATCGCCTTCACCGGCTCGAAAGAGGTCGGATTGAGGATTGCTGCGCTTGCCGGCAGGACCCGTCCGGGCCAGACGAGTGTGAAGAGGGTAGTGGCGGAGATGGGGGGAAAGAACGCAATCATCGTGGATGCTACCGCCGATCTCGACGAGGCGGTAAGGGGGGTCCTGGTATCCGCCCTCGGCTATCAGGGACAGAAGTGCTCCGCCTGCTCCCGGGTCATCGTCCTGCAGGAGGTGTACGCGGAGTTCTGCGGAAGGTTGAAAGAGGCGATGAAGAGCATCGAAATCGGTCCCCCCGAAAGCCCCTCCACGTTCATGGGGCCCCTTGCCGACAGGGAGGCGCTGAAAAAAGTGCAGGCATATGTGGAGAGGGGGAAAGAGGAAGGAAAGCCGTTGCTGGTGCGAGAAGCCGGGGACGAGGGATATTACCATGGACCCGTTCTCCTTGAAGTATCTCCCGACGCGGTCGTCGCCCGCGAGGAGATATTCGGCCCGGTGCTCTCGGTGATGAAAGCGGCGGATGGGGAGGAGGCCCTCGCCCTCGCCAACAGGACCGAATACGCCCTGACAGGAGGGATCTTTTCGAGGAGCCCCAACGCGATACGACAGGCAAAGGAGGAGCTCAGGGCGGGCAACCTGTACATCAACAGGAAAATCACCGGGGCGCTCGTCGGAAGGCAGCCCTTCGGAGGGCTCGGCATGTCCGGAGTCGGCTCGAAGGCGGGCGGTCCCGACTATCTCCTGCAGTTCATGAACCCGAAGACGATCAGCGAGAATACCCTCCGGAAGGGGGTCGCACCTCCCGGGGAATGAGAGAAGCGGGGTTGCCGTGTCCTCTTCATGCGGCACACCTGCTGAGAGGCAGGGAGACGAAGACGGCCGTTCCTTGCCCCTTCGTTCCGATGATCGACACTTCTCCTCCCAACACCGCCACACGCTCCCGCATTCCGAGTATCCCGAGGGACCGGGAATGCGCGAGGGTCTCCGCCTCGATTCCTTTGCCGTTGTCC
>JADLDZ010000277.1 GCA_020846375.1 Nitrospirales bacterium
CTGCTGCCAACGGATACCCTCCGTTCCATGGTGGGCGTAGCTCAAAGGTCAGAGTACTGGACTGTGGCTCCAGGTGTTGGGGGTTCGAGTCCCCTCGCCCACCCCACTTTCCCCCGCAGCGGCGCCAGAGGAGTGCCGCCTTTCCGGGAGGATCAGGGGCCTTGCGGCCCCGCATATCCTTTCCTTTACACGGTAAACTGGCCCACCACGTTCCGGAGGTTTCCCGCAAGCCTGGCCAGGTCCGATGAGGACTGGGCGATCTGCGCCGATCCCGAGGACATCTCCCTCGTGCCTGACGCCACGCTTTCAATATCTCCGTTTATCTGATCCGAAACGGTTGACATCTGCTCGGTCGCGGAAGCGATCTGCTGCACCATGGAATGCAGGTCGTCCACGCTCCTCACGATTTTCCCGAGGGCGTCTCCCGCCTGCGTCGAGTACTCCACCCCGACCTCCACCTGCCGGGTGGCGGCTTCCATGGCATCGACGGCCCCCTCGACTTCATCCTGTATCCCTTTTATCATTCCGCCGATCTCCGAGGTGGCCCGGGCGGTCCTCTCCGCAAGCTTCCTCACCTCGTCGGCGACCACGGCAAAGCCCCTCCCCTGCTCGCCCGCACGCGCAGCCTCTATCGCGGCATTGAGGGCAAGAAGGTTCGTCTGGTCCGCGATGTCCTTTATCACTCCCACGATCTCTCCGATCTGTCTCGATTTGTCGCCCAGCATCCCCACCGTTCTGGCGGAGTCGCTCACCGTCCTGGCGATGGCCTTTACTTCTCCCACCGCCTTGTCAACAATGCTGCCGCCTTCTTTTGCCGTATCCGCCGCAACGGTTGCGGAGGAGGCGATATTCGAGGCATTCCGGGCGATATCGACGACCGTCTGGGACATCTCCGATGAGGAAGTGGCGATTTGCTGCGACATCCCCACCTGACCCGCTATGGTCCTTGTGATCTGCTCCGAGCCTGCGCTGAGCTCCTCGCTCCCCGACGCCACCCTTTCAGAGGCCTCCTTGATGGCTGCCACAATGCCTTTCAGCCTCTCCGCCATGGTCCTCATCGCAGCGAACACCCCGGTCTCCTCTCTCCCCGAAGAGGTGAATTCCACGGTCAGGTCCCCCTCCGAAATCCTCCGGGCGATATCCGCGATGAAAGCGGGCTCCCCTCCCATCTGTCGCAGCACCTTCCTCTGGATAACCAGGTACGAAACAAGGAGCATGCAAAGCGCCAGAATGACCATCCCGAGGATGAGAGAGAGATATAGGTACCCATGCCCGGAGTAGAATTTCACCGCTCTCTCCGTCCTTTCATCGAGCATGGTGAAGAACTCATCGATGGGCTTCATGATGAGGGCCTTGTCACTATGGTATTTCACATCGTGCATGATGCGCCGGGCCATCTCCATGTCCGGGCTCCCCTTTTTCGTATATTTTCCCGTCCCATCGTCGAACAACCCCTTTACCGCATTCATCGCGATCGTCTCCGTAGTAACCAGGGAGTTGGAGTTGTCCTCCGCTTCCTTCAGCTTGGCGAATTCCGCAGCCGTGAAGCCCAGATCCTGCATCAGGGCCCGCAGCGGGATGCTCCTCCCGTCGGGGCGGGGCTTTTTGCCGTTCCGCACGTCGAGGATATCCCAGTACTCTTTCTCATATTTACCGTCCCCGGTCACAACATACGTGCGCGCCAGTCTCGTCAGCTCGTCAGAGCTGAATTTGAGCTCGTTCGCCCGGAGAAAGGACTCATACCGGACCTGCTGACTGCGGACGAGCCCCTGCCGGTTCTGCACCATGATGACCGTTAGCACGGCGAGACCTGCAAAAATAACGACAAAGACTCCGGCAATCATCAGAAAAACCTTCTTGAGCGCCATATAGTACCTCCACTGATTCAGTAGCTTGATTTTATATAGTGCGGATAGTGTAACCGTTCCGTGATGAGGGAAAATACCGGCAAATTGCTGAAATATATGTAGTCTTTAACCGGGGGTGTGTCATGGTTTCCACTACAGAGGAGACAACAGATCCTCATAACCCCTCCCCGCCTCCCCTTAGCGTAAGGGGAGGGAAAGGGAAGCTGAATCCCCTCTCCTTCGTGGAGGAAGAGGGGGGAGAGAGGGACAGGCAGCCGTCCGGGAGGCGGGTCAGACGAGGTTGTTCTCGACGGCGTAGCGGACTATTTCTGCGTTGTTCTTCATCTTCATCTTTTCGAGGATCCGGGACCGATAGGTGCCGACCGTGCTGGCGCTGAGACAGAGCGCATCGGCGATCTCCCCCGTCGTCTTCCCCGCCGCGATCAGGCTCATGATCTGGAACTCGCGGCTGGACAGCTCCTCGTGAGGCGGCTCCCCGCCGTCCATCGCAATGACGGAGGCCAGCTTTTCAGCGAGGGATTGACTGACGTATTTCCCCCCGGAAGCGATCTTCCGTATAGCCTTCACCAGCTCTTCCGGGGCGCTCTTCTTCGTGACATAGCCGGACGCCCCCGACCTGAAAGCCCGCAGGGCGAACTGCTCCTCGGGGAAGCTGCTGAGGATGAGCACGGAGAGCCCGGGGTGCCTGCCCTTCAGTTCATCGAGGACGCCGAGGCCGCTCCTATCCGGAAGGGAGATGTCGAGGACCACGATATCGAAGCGCCCCTTGCCGGCGATCTCCAATGCTTCGTATGCGGTCTGCGCTTCTCCCGACACCTCCATGTCCGGCTCGGAAGAGAGGGCCTGCTTCAGTCCGCGCAGGACGAGGGGGTGGTCATCCACGACGAGTATCCTGATCATGGTCTTCTCCTTTTTTCGGAATGGAAGCGATGAGGGTGGTACCCTTTTCCGGGATGCCGGTCAGGGTGA
>JADLDZ010000278.1 GCA_020846375.1 Nitrospirales bacterium
AGCATTCCGGTGCCCCCTCGGGCCAGGTCCTCGTACAGTTCGATAAGGGAATCGGTGACGAATCCGTCCACATCCGCCCTCTTCTCGTAGGTGGCGGAGCGGACAAGACGGTTTTTCAGCGTCGTTCCCGCAAAGGGAAAGGGATCAAACAACATGCAGTTCCTCCCGGTTTTCGATGCCTGCCCCCAGGGACAGGAAGTTTTCTCCGCAAAGCATTCATATTATTTTCAGGACGGAGGCCATCCGGAGCGCCGCGATCATGCTGGAGGGGTTCGCCTCCCCCTTCCAGGCGATATCATATGCAGTCCCGTGGTCAGGGGACGTCCGGATGATCGGCAGCCCCACGGTGACGTTGACTCCCCTGTCGAAAGCAACCATCTTGAGCGGGATAAGCCCCTGGTCGTGGTACATGCAGACGACGATATCGAAATCACCCCGGTATGCCCGGTGGAACAGGGCATCCGCAGGGAAGGGGCCGGAAACGGGGAGGCCCGCAGCCTGCGCTTCACGGACTGCAGGGGCGATGGCGTCCTGTTCTTCCGTGCCGAAGATCCCGGCCTCTCCTGCATGGGGGTTCAGTCCGGCCACCGCGATCCGCGGACCGGCGATGCCCATCATGGCGCATGCCCTCCCTGCAAGGGTGATCGTCCTGAGGACCCTCTCCCGTGTGATGAGGGCGGGCACATTCCCGAGCGCGGTATGGATCGTAACGAGGATGACCCGCAGCGGTTCGCCCACGAGCATCATGGCGTAATCACGGGTGCCGGTCAGCTCCGCCAGCATCTCCGTGTGGCCGGGCCACGGGAGTCCCGCCTTTTTCAAGGCCTCCTTCGAAAGGGGCGCGGTCACCACGGCATCGACCTCACCCCGCAGGGCCAGTTCCACTGCCCTTTCGATGTAGGCCGCGCACGCCCTGCCGCCTTCGGCAGTGGGGACATTCTTCGCAAAGCCCCTCTGCCCGACCATACCAAGGTCCAGTACCTCGGCTCCCCCGAGGGCTGCGGTCAGACCGAGCCGGTCCGCAGCCTCATCGAGGACCGCCCGGTCACCCACCAGGACAGGAGTGCAGGTTTCCCTCACCTCCTCCGAGAGGAGGGCCTTCAGGACGATTTCGGGTCCGATGCCGGCGGGGTCCCCGAGGGTAACGGCGATTCTCCGCACCTTCATTGCCGTAGAACAGTCACCCCCTCCGGCGGGGTGAACTCGAAGATCCTGTCTTTCAGTCCCGTATTGACGACGACATCCTTCAACTGGACGTCGATCCTGTTGGAAAGGGAATCGACAATCGTAAGGGCCCCGATCGGGAAGTCCCCTTCGGCGGGGGTGATCTCGATATACGCGATGTTTCCCATGGACTTTTTCGGCTTCAGGTGCAGCCGGTCGCCTTTCATCGTCACTTCAAACTCTTTCCTGATATCACCGAACCCGCCGAGGAGCGCAATGGGGGCCTGCCCGTAGATGGACCTGTCGAAGCGGGACTGAAACGCCTGGTTCTCCTTTTTCTGGTAGATGAGGATCTCCTCGCCGGTGATGAATACCGTCTGGGCCTTTTCCCCCCTGTACTCCCACTTCATCTTCGGGGGCTTGATGAAAAACTGGCCCTGGTAGGTGTCGGTCCTCTTCAGGTCCCTGACGTAGCTCTTCTGTACGAAGATCCCCTTTATGTCCTTTATCTTTTCGTACGCCTTCTGTATCCGCGCCGCCTCGTCCTCCGCACCCGCGAAACAAAAGACGGCGGAGAAGAGCAGGAAAGCCGAAAAAAGGACACTGCTGATGCTGTATTTCATTCTCACAAATCCTCCTTGTTGGAACATCTGACAAAATAACGTGTGCTCTGAAACGTTGTCATTGCCTCGAAAGCAGTGTTGTATGCTGTCATCCCGGCCCAGTCCGGGATCCTTCCGAAGAATGATTCCCGACCGATCCCGGACTGGGCCGGGACAAGAGCGGGAATGACAGACAAACGAGCCTGAATGACAGATTCATTTGGTTAGACGCTCTTATTACCTTGTTCTCCCTGAGGGAGCACCGCCCGCACCGCCTCTCCCCCTATCTCCGGCCCAGGAAGTCCCTCGGTTTTCCCGCACCCCGGGGCGGTCCCACAAGGCCGTCCTCCGCGAGCAGCTCCATGAGATTCGCGGCCCGGTTGTACCCCACCTTGAACCTCCTCTGGATGGAAGAGATGGAGACCTCCCCCGCGGACTCGGCGAATTCGATCACCCGCTGGTACATCTCGTCCCTCTCCCCTTCACCACCCTCTCCCTTTTCCTGGTCGTCAGCCACCACGATGCTGTTGAAAGGCGTATAGTCGGGCCTCTTCTGTGCCTTGATGAAGTCCGTCACCTCCCTTACCTCGGAATCGCTGACATACGCACCGTGGATGCGCGTCATCTTCACCCCCGGGACCATGAAAAGCATATCCCCCATGCCCAGGAGCTGCTCTGCCCCCTGGGAGTCGAGAATGGTGCGGGAATCGATCTTCGAGGTCACCTGGAACGAGATCCGGGCGGGGAAATTCGCCTTTATCAAGCCGGTGATCACATCCACCGACGGCCTTTGCGTCGCAAGGATGAGGTGGATTCCCGAGGCCCGCGCCATCTGCGCAAGCCGCGCAATGGCGTTTTCCACGTCGGCGGGAGCGGTGAGCATCAGGTCGGCGAGTTCATCGATAAACACGACAATATAGGGGAGCCTCTCGGAGGGGGACGCCTGGCGGTTGAAGGTATCAATGCTCCGCGCCCCCCTCTCCGCCAGGAGCCGGTACCTGCGCTCCATCTCATAGACCACTTTCTTCAACGCCTCCGACGCCTCCTTGGGATTCGTGATGACAGGGGAAATAAGATGGGGGATATCCCCGTACGCGGAAAGCTCCAGGAGCTTCGGGTCGACCATGAGCATCTTCACCTCGTCCGGCGTCGCCTTGTACAGGAGGCTCATGATCATGGCGTTCACCGAGACGCTCTTGCCCGACCCCGTCGCCCCCGCCACCAGGAGATGCGGCATCCGGGCGAGATCCGCCACCACCGGGTTGCCGAAGATGTCCTTGCCGAGGGCAAGGGTCAGCAGGGAAGAGCTATTCCGGAACACGTCGGAGGAAAAGATCTCTTTCAGATAGACGGTGGCGCGCTGCCGGTTGGGCACTTCGATGCCGAGGGCCGCCTTCCCCGCGATGGGATACACGCGGATGCTCGGGGCGCGCAGGGCAAGGGCGAGGTCCTCGGAGAGCGAGACGATCCTGTTGATCTTCACCCCGGCTGCAGGCTCGAACTCGTACATGGTGACGACCGGTCCCGGGTATGCCTGTTTTATCTTGCCGTTCACCCCGAAGTCGGAAAGCTTCTTTTCGAGACCTGCGGCAGCGCTGTTCAACTCCTCCTTTGCAGGCCCGGAGAAGCCCTCGCTCTCCCTGAGGAAGTCCAGGGGCGGAATCCGGTATCCCCCTTCAGCAGGAGGGTCCCCGGCAGTCTTTTCCTTCGCAGGCTTCGGGGGGGCGGACGCCTGCACGGTCTTCAGCTCCTCTTTTGCCGGCTCATGAATGATGATATCCTGCTTTTCCTGCGGGTCCGCCGCGGGTTCTTTCCGCGGTACTTTCCTCATTGCCCTCCCCCGCTTCACCGCGGCAAGGGAATCGAACAGAGAGACAGGGCTGACGAGGATGAGCGAGATAAGGACAAAAGCCGCGCTCACAATATAGGCGCCCACCGTGGAGAGCACCGCCTCCAGCAGGCGTGCGAGGAAGAGGCCGGCCACTCCGCCGGGAGGGTCTGCCGCAAGGGAAACACTCTTTGCAACCAACTGAAAAAACAGAGACAGGGAGGGCAGAAGGAGGAGGGATCCGACGACATGTACCGCGTTCCGTTCCTTTCCGACAATCTTCCTGATGCCGAAGAAGACCAGGAAGACAGGGACAAGATAGCAGGAAACCCCGATGAAGGAGAAGAGGAGATCGGCCAGGTATGCCCCCGCAATCCCCCCATGGTTCTTCACCGGCCCCTTGGAGAAAGTGAACAGGGAGGGGTCCCACCGGTCATAGGAGAGGAGGGCTACGACGAGATAAAGGGCGAGGACAAGGGCGACGACTCCCGTAATTTCCTGTACCCGTTTGCTTTTCCGGGGTGCCGGCTGCATTCCGCCCACCGAGAGGGGAGCCGCCTCTTTTCTCTCCTGTCTGCCTAGTGCCGGGGCCGCCATACGGCTATTATAGCATAATGACATTTTTCATTAAGGATCAATGGCTTATAAACCGTTTCCTTGAGAAACAAGAACCTCATACATTTTCTTTGACTTCGGACCATTTCTTAACACGGCCCGCCTTCAAGTCCTTATCTCCCCTTGCAATACTCTTCAGAAGTTCTTTGTCGCTGATAATTTCTTTGGTAGCCTCGATCTCCTCCGTGGCCTTAAGGTAGGCCACAAAATCAGCCACTTCTTTTTTGCGCTCGTTTGAAAGTTTTTTGAAATCTTCGAGAGCTTTTCCTTCGTTGAATTCCTTCGCTTTCTGCATCGTTCCTCCTTTGACCAAAACAGGGCAGGAATTATCAAACACTCCTGAACTGTCCCTGGATGAAAAGTCACCCTCGCACTATATTACTAAGGGGGTCATAAGTAAAGCCACATCCTGTCCTCGTCTGTCATTCCGGCTTGACCGGAATCTTTCTTTGTTTTCAGAAGGATTCCCGCGATCCCTGACAAGCAGGGACAGGCTCTGCTTTGCTTGCGGGAATGACATGTGTGAGTTCTTATTGGTGAACTCGTTAGTACCTCCTCTTTTGCCTGAGTTTCTTTGGTTTCTCCGGACCAGGGAGCAGGCTCGTATATCGGCGGTACAAATCAAAAAGAAAAGCCACCCGCTCAGCGTCTGACACAAAGCTCTTCCTGCCGTATGCGGCATCGACAGCACGATCAAGGGCATGGTGCGCCCGCCGCACGTCAGGCGGCATTGCAACCGGATCATAGAGGTCGGCTAACGAGGCGTCGGGATGGGCGGCACGGGCATCGAGCACCCTCTGCGCCTCCTGCTCGATCGCCTTACGCTGTTTGTCTGTAGGATCAGCTGGCCAGGGGAAGTTGTTGTAGACAATTTGATTAGAATATCGATAGCGGCTTTCAAGGCGGCCCGCCACATATCGTACCCATGCCATATGCATGGCGGACGAGAGAATACCAAAATGATACAGTTCAGCTTTCGGAACTAATAAACAAAGATTGCTTGCTATGGTTGTTTTGCTGAAAAAACCGACAGGCACATACGCACGTTTTTCAGATGATACGGACGGAATGATCAGGTAGCGAGTATCCGGCTGTCTGATTTCACCGAAAAGAGTCGGGAAGTCTGCAAGTTTTCGTGTAGTTTCGCGCGAGCTCCCCAGTCGCTGCTTACGCACGGCCTCCACGCGTTGTCCAACTAAAGGCATTGACCGTAATTCGGCAGGAGATATTTCACCAAGCCAAAGGCACCATCTCGGTGTGCCATATAAGAACTCATCAGCGCCAACGAACGGTCTCAACCATTTTTTCGCTTTCGGCTCTTTATTTACAAACTCCTGTTTTTCCTCATCGGACAGAAGAAGATTGCCACCATCATTTGGCATGCTTCCGAAAATTATTTCAGGCACTGGACCAATCGGCGTGCGGCGTGCAGGCAACACAATGTCGGGTGTATCAACGAGATAGGGATTAATATTGTTTGCCGATAACGCGTGAGGATCGCCATCCAACTCAGGGTAATCGAAAATTATTTGTCGATCAGTAGCGTGCAGTGCCCATCCGATAATCACACAATGAACCGCTGCCTTGCCACGGGCCTCGTTGCTCCAGCGGAACGTGCGGTGGGCGAAATGAATCTTGACACCGAGCCGTAATAGCTCTGACCAAAGCACACCCACCTGTTCGCCCTGGGTGATGGAGTTCGTCGAGACAAAGGCGACCTTCACCCGCTCACGCGGCGGTTTCGGCATATTGGGAAGGTTATCAAGCAAACCGGCTATTCGCTCGCTTCCCTTTATATAATGAACAGCCTTTATATACCATGCCGTTACATAATCGAGCACCCCGGCGCCTTTGACACCGGCAAAAACATTTTCCATGTCGGCCTGCTGTTCAGCAGTCCTATACTGCTTCCCCACAAACGGCGGATTGCCGAGTATATAGTCAACCTCGTAGGCCGAAACAACATCGTTCCAATCCATCCGCAGGGCATTGCCGCAATAGATTGCTGCCGCATGTATGAGCGGAAGGCGGCGGAAATACTGACCGAACTCTTCGGACACCAGCATGTTCATCTGGTGGTCGGTGAGCCACAGGGCTACCTGGGCGATCTGTGCCGAAAACTCCTCTATCTCGATGCCGCAGAACTGATCAACATCAATCTGCACAAGCTGGAAAATGTCGAGATGTCTCTGCCCCGTATCGCGGGCCGCGCGAAGAATTTCGAGCTCGAGCAATCTCAGTTCCCGGTAAGCGATGACGAGGAAGTTGCCGCAGCCGCAGGCAGGATCCAGAAACTTAAGCCGAGAGAGCTTTTTATGCAGTTCAAATAGTTTATTTGCGCTCCGCTTTGCTGCATGAAACTCGGCCCATAGATCATCGAGGAAGAGCGGTTTGATGAGCTTGAGAATGTTCTCTTCACTCGTGTAATGAGCACCGAGGTTGCGGCGGCGGTCCGAACCTTCTTCGTCCATGACGCATTGAAAGAGTGCGCCGAAGATTGCGGGCGATATGCGCCCCCAGTCGAGGCCGCAGCAGTCGAGGAGAAGCTCTCGTATCGTTTTGTCACAGGAGGGGATCGGAAGCACTTCCTTGAAAAGCCTGCCGTTTACATAGGGGAAGCCTGCAATCGACTCATCCAGGTTCTTCTGCCGTCTGTCCTCCTTAGTATCGAGCAACTGGAAAAGGAGGGCAAGCTGCGGTCCAAGGTCGGAGCCGTCCTCCCTGGTATTGTTCTCGATGAAATCCCTGAACGAGCCCCGTGGCTCGAAGAGTGTTGTATCTTCAGCAAAGAGGCAGAAAAGCAGCCTCACGAGGAAAACTTCGAGATGGTGACCCGAATAGCCCGAGGCCCTGAGATAGTCATGGATTTTGCCCATGCGCTCTGCTGCTTTAAAATTGACTGGGTCCTGCGCCTCGATGCGTTGGGTGGTATATCCGGCGATGAACCCGAACAGTTTTATGTTCCGGTAGAGGTCTTTAAGAGGAAACTCTGTAGGTGGCGTTCCGGAGTCGAGATCATAGAGCCGCATGCGGGCAAAGTCGGAGACGATGACGTAGCGGGGAAGGTCGCGCTCAGGCAGGCCGGAGAAGTAATCGAGGGCCTGCTTGAAGGCGGAATCGAGGTCACGGCCACGGGACTTGTGTTCAGCTATCAGAGTGCCCCGCCAGAAGAGGTCGATGCGTCCGCCTTTTACGGGTTGTCCATCGAAAAGCGGCAGCGTCTTGACCGGCTCTTCGAAGGTTGCCACCCGCCGACGCGAAATGCCGAAGACCGAAAAAAATTCATTCCAGAAAGTCTGGGCCTCTGCACGCTCCGCCTTCTCGCCTTCCCAGTCTCGTGAAAAGGCAAGCGCCCTGTCCTTGATCTCATTTAATGAAAGCGGCATGAATGGACTCTCCTCACGTACCTGTCAGTGCGTTAATGCCTTACCCACCACACGGCTATTACAGCGGCAAGGATGAACCGGTAGTATACGAAGACATGGAGGGGGTGACGCTTCAGGAATCCCAGGAGAAAGCGTATCGCCAG
>JADLDZ010000279.1 GCA_020846375.1 Nitrospirales bacterium
AGCTATGACAGGCCGGGGCCGTCCTTTCTCATCCCCTTTACGCCTGAACCGACGCCCGAAATCATCCTGAACAGGCAGGCAAAGCCTGCGGTGGCGATCATCCGGGAGGAGGGGAGCAACGGCGACCGGGAAATGACCGCGGCTTTCTTCCAAGCGGGGTTCGAGCCCTGGGATGTGACCATGACCGACCTGCTGCGGGAGCGGATCTCTCTCTCCCGTTTCAGGGGGGTCGTTTTCGTGGGGGGCTTCAGCTATGCGGATGTCCTCGATTCCGCGAAGGGCTGGGCAGGGACCATACGGTTCAGTAAAGCTCTCTCCGAGCAGTTCCGCGGCTTCTATCGGAGGTCCGATACTTTCAGCCTCGGCGTGTGCAACGGGTGCCAGTTGGCGGCGCTCCTCGGCTGGGTGCCCTGGGAGGGGATCGAAGACGACCGCCAGCCCCGCTTCATCCACAATAAATCGGGGAGGTTCGAATCGCGCTTTTCCACTGTCAGGATCCTGGAGAGCCCCGCGGTGCTGCTGAAGGGCATGGAGGGCTCCGTGCTCGGGATCTGGGCCGCCCACGGTGAAGGGCAGGCCTATTTCCCCGATGGGAAGATCCTCGATGAGGTGCTTGCGAAAGGGCTGGCCCCCGTCCGGTATGTGGATGACCGGGGAGAGCTTACGGAGAGGTATCCCCTCAACCCCAACGGCTCGCCCCGGGGGATTGCGGCCCTCTGCACCCCTGACGGACGGCACCTTGCTGTCATGCCCCACCCGGAAAGGGCCTTCCTGAAGTGGCAATGGGCCTGGATGCCCGGGGAGATGCAGAGAGACCTCAAGGCCTCCCCCTGGCTGAAGATGTTCCAGAATGCCAGAGAGTGGTGCGAGAGACAGTAATACGTAGCCGGTTTTCAGGAGGTCCGCCATTTTCAGAGCCGTCGCATCCGCTCTTCTGCTCTTCGTATTCCTGATGTCCCTCTTTCTCTATTTCCGTTCTCCGGACCGGGTAAAGGCCAGGGGGGAGTCCCCTCTCCGGCCGCATGCCGCTGCTCCGGAAAATCCTCAGCGGGAGAACTCCCGGTCCGACAGCGCGGAGCCGCCCCTTCCAAAGCTCCCCCTTCCGAAAGAAGCGGAGGAGTACGTCCCGCCGGAAGCGGGAAGGGGGCTTGTTCCCGGGGACGCCCCCGAGTTCCCTGCCCTTTCTGACAGGCTCGTGAAAGAACGGAGCGCCCGGCAGGACTTCATTGAGGAGAGCACCCTGCACTTCAAAGTTGTCTTCGACGGGTACGAGCATGGAGGAATCAGCAGGAAGATACTCGGCATTCTCGAAGACGCCTATAAACAGGTGGGAAACGACCTCGACTACTACCCTGACGGACCGGTGACGGTTGTCCTCTATACCGAGGAGGATTTCCGCGATACCACACGGGCCCCTGAATGGGCGGGAGGCCTCTATGACGGTACGATCAGGGTGCCGGTGAAGGGGGTCGAGGGAGGGGAAGAGGAGGTGAGGCGGGTGCTCTTCCACGAGTATGTGCATGCGGTGGTCCACTCCATTCTCGGGAGCACTGTCCGGAGTCTTCCTCTCTGGATCAACGAGGGGCTCGCCGAGTATTATTCCGCCCGCTACGCGAGGAGAACAGGGCAGAGCATCCCCCTCTCTTCCCTTGAGGGCTCTTTTGACCGGCTGCAGGAGAAGGCGGACATCGCTTACCTCGTAAGCTATTCTGCGGTGGCGTCCCTCATGGACACCTACCGGGCGTACCGGATGAGGGATTTCCTCTTCTCCTGCGCAAAGGGGCACGGGGTGAATAAAGCGTTTACAGAATCTTTTTCAATGACTTATAATGAGTTTGTCGCAACGTGGGGTAAAGATTGACATCTATCGGTCGGGAAAGGAGCGGAGAAAGCGTGGTTACGATGTCACATGTGAAGTCTTTCTATCACGGCCTCCTTGTCACGTGCTACGAATGCAACGGCGTGAAGTATGTGGCAAATCAGCACGGGGCCTGGGATGTGTATGAGGGGGCCTACGAGCGGGGCGGACGGACGCGGACGGTGCCGAAGGATGCGGAGGAGATCAGGAGCGTTATTGCCGAGTACAAGAGGCAGGGCGCAGCATAGAAGAGGAGATGCCCCTGCTCTCCCGGGTGCGTTGCATACCTGTCTTTCCTGCCTGCTATACTGTATTCAAGAGACATCATTGAAGAGGCATTGTGAAATCAGGAGCAGGCAAGAGAGAGAAAAGGAAACAGCAGACCGGGAGAGGCGGACCCGCCGCGGAGAAGCACTCTTCCGCCTGTTTCAATAAAGAGTGCAGGCTGAAGAAAGAGAAGGGCTGCAGCGGCTTTGAGGCCTGCCCCGGGTATAAGGGGCGGTAATTCAGGGTGTGCATGCACACCCTGACGCAGCTCCTACCACTCTGTCACTATTGAAAGAGTGGAAAGCCCCTCACCCTTTTGTACCCCCTCACCCTACCCCTCTCCCCCGAGGGGCGAGGGAGCTCAAGGAAGTATTTCCTTTCCCCCAACTGGGGAAGGGGACTCCTGGGAGTATCTCCTTACCCTCCAAGTGGAGAGGGGATTCTGGAAGTATTTCCCTCCTTCCGGGGGGAGCAGGTCCCGGAAAACGCCCCAACTGGCGAGGGTATCCCCTAGGAGTATTTCCCTCCCCCTTGAGGGGGGAGGGTGAGGGAGAGGGTGATCCGCAGGTGCAACGGTGACGGAGCACTACCGCAGCTTCAGCAGTTCGGAGGCCCTTTCCGCGAGGTGTGAACGCGCGCTCCGCGAGAGATGCAGGTAGCAGAAGTCGGGCTC
>JADLDZ010000280.1 GCA_020846375.1 Nitrospirales bacterium
CCGTAGGCGGCGTAGGAGCGAGGCCAGAAAAATGCGATGAGCAGGGAGCAGCCGAAGATCACCAGAACCGTGGCGATGATGATCCGCTTCTGGGCGAACATGACGGTGATCAGCTCTTTTTTATAATCCTCTTTATAATGCTCCGGTTTCACCTTTCCTCCTCACCTGCGCGCCGTCGGGGCGCTATTCGATGATCCGGGAGGGCTCGCTGTGCAATTCCCAGTTGAATCCCACGCTCCATCCCCTGAACTGAACAACCTCGGCCAGATCACGCACCAGTTCCGCGGCGCGCGTAACAGGCCGCTTGGGCACATAGACAATGTCGTCCGGACTGAGATAGAAGAAGAGGTACTCCTCTTTTTCGCGGAAGGCCCGGGAGAAATCCACCCGGGTGGCGACCATCTTCTCCCCCTTTTTCCTGACAACAATGATAGCATCTTTCTTCGCACCGTACGTGAACCCCCCCGCCATGGCCACCGCCTGCTCCACCGTGAGCGGTTTGGGCATTTCGTACACCCCGGGCCGCGCCACGTCCCCGAGGACATAGAGTTTGGCGCCGCTGTGCTTCTCGAGGAAGAGGTCGCAGTGCAGTCCCGCCAGTACACTGTCGTATTTTTCGTTCAGCTCCCGGTTCACCTCTTCGAAGGTGCGGCCTGCCACAAAAATATGGCCGATCATGGGAAAGGTGACATACCCGTCGGGACGCACGGTCACCAGCCTGCTCAGGCCGCGGGGCGCGGTGTGCAGGTCGGTCTTCAGGTCCTTGATGGAGGAGCGGTAGTCGGGGACGAGGACATAAAGATCGGGATTCTGCAGAATCTTTCCATAGTATTCCTTCAGCTCCACTGTCAGCTCCTCCACGGTCTTGCCGAGAACATACCAGTTCCCCCGGTACGGGAGCGAGATATTGCCGTCGGGCCTGACCTTCTCCTCCACATTCAATTCCGGAGCATGGACGAACTTGACGGAAACGACATAGTCGATACCCAGGCGAAAGTTCTCTTTCTTCTCCCAGGTCCGCGTCTGGAACAGCACATCCAGCACATCGCCGGGGGTGATGCGGTATTCGGGGAGGATGGTGAAAGGAGCGTTCTTCCGGTCAAAGGAAAAGGAAGTCGTGGCATACGAGACCTCTTCCCCCCGGAGCAGCGGCTCTCCGACCGAGGCACACCCGGCGGCCCACAAGAGGCACCCGAGCAGAAATGCCGCCACCGCAGCCTTCACCCCCGCCCTCCGGAGCACCCTATATCTTGCCATAGAGATACCGGGGAATATAGTACTTGCGACGGTTCATCACCGTCCCGATAACATTGCCCCGCAGTTTCCTGATTTTTGTGACAGCCATCTCCAGGATCTCCCACTTGGTCCTCTCGCACTCGAGGACGACCAGCACCCCGTCGAAATGGCGTGCCGCAACGGACATATCCGAAGTCCCCAGGATCGGGCCACCGTCGAAGACGACGTAATCGAACATGCTCCTGAGCATTTCCACCTTGCCGCCGAACAGGGGGGACCGGTAAATATCGAGGGGGTTCGCTGTCGCCGAGCCGTGGGGCATCACCATGAAATTCTCGAACTCCGTCTCCCTGAAGACATTGTCGGCATCCTTCATGACGAAGTCCGCAAAACCGGGCTCTTCGGCAACGCTGAAAAGAGCATTGAGCCGCGGAGCCCTGAGGTTGCCGTCGACAAGGAGGACCTTCAGATTGGTCTCTTGAAAGAGTCCGTACGCGATGCTTATCGCGGAAAGCGTCTTGCCCTCCCGGGGATGGCAGCTCGTAACGAGAAGAGTCTTAAGATCCCGGCCGCTGCCGGTCATACTGAGAATATTCCCCTCGATGCTCGCAAGCTCCCGGTCGTTTTTGGCAAGGAGGCTCTTTACTTCCTGTGATAATGCTCCCGGTGCTGTCATGCTCCCTTATCTTGCGCTCCCTGTCATTTTGCTCCCTTTACAAACATTCCGGTGGTCCGCCCGGCAAACGAAGACATTATACCAGATCCACCGCACCCCATCGGCTCATCAGAACCGGTGGAGGACGGAGGCGGCCCCCACGACAGCAGCCTTTCCCCTGCGCAGCATCTTCTTTCAAGCGATGCTCTTGTCCAGGAAATACTGCTGCAGGACATAGAAATTCAGCGGAGAGGAGGGCCTGTACTTTATGACATATAAATAGGAGGAACCCTCTCTGATCTCTTTATATACCTGCCCCGAGCAATGGGCGATCTTCCGCTTGGTCTCTCCCCTTCCATTTCTTCTCCCGGAACGGTATTCCGTCCGGAGGGTGAAAAAGAGCTCCCGTGCATTCAGCACAGAGTCGGTCCGGATAAGGAAGGCCTCTTCATTGATGTCCATCAACTCCGCCTCGCAGAGCGCCTCCTCCCCGTCACTCCCCGTGGAGACAAGCACCCGCGCATTGTCCGGCCGCATCCGCTCGAAGGTCCGCTTCTCCTCGTACTGCTTGAGGACTTTCATCCTGACGAGCTTCCCGACGAACAGAGCCGTTTTCGTGAACGCCTTCCTCCCGATAACGGACATGGTATACACAATAACGAGAAAATCGACCATGAGGTTCTGTTTACACCGTATGAACCGGTTGTCGATCATCGTCCTGATCGCCTTGGGGGTGCTGTGAGGCGTAAAAAGCTGGGAATAGCCGACCAGTCCCGGATTGACGGTGAACCGGACATCATAATTCCTGATGCTGCTGCCTATCGTGTCATAAATGACCGGCCGTTCCGGCCTGGGGCCCACGAAGTCCATATCTCCCTTCAGCACATTGAACAACTGGGGAAGCTCGTCCAGCCGCGTTTCCCGCAACAGTTTGCCTATCCGGGTTTCAAGCCGGTGCCCCGCGGAAAGGAGCTCCGCACCGATACGCTGTTCGGCATCGGGGACGAGGGTGCGGAACTTGTACATGACGAAAGGCTTCTTGTTAAGGCCGAGCCGTATCCCCCGGTAAAAGACAGATCCCCGGTCGGTAAGCTTTATGACTGTTGCAATCAGCACGAACAGGGGAAGGGAAACAGCGAGAAACAACAGGGCGAAAGCGAGATTGAATCCCCTGCTGATTGTCCTGTAGGCTTTCGCATAGCCGGTTTTTCGAAAGCCTCTCCTCTTACTCATTGTCCCCCTTTCCGGAACGCTACATTAGGAGTACCTGCGGAACCGGAATAGCGTACCACACGACTGCAAATATAGCAATACAGCCCCGAATACGGAACACCTTTGATGCCACGGCATAAAAGCTGTCCCTGGGGTAAATCCTTCTTTTGTCATTGTCTCGAAAATGGTGCTGTATGCCGTCATCCCGGCGGCCTGTCCCCGCTTGTCGGGGATCGCCGGGATCCTTCCGAAGAAAGATTCCCGGCAAGCGGGGGTGCCTCAGGCAGGACCGTCTACCGCAGCCGCACCTTCGCGGAGAGGTACTTTTCGAGGAGCGCGAACGCCCTGTCGACGGCGCCGGCATTCCTGCGGTAGAGGTCCTGCGCCTTCCCACCCATGGCTTCCCGCCGCGCAGGGGAGCCGAGAAGCTCCTGCAGCACGGAAGGAAGGGAGCCCGCATCGACCCGCACTGCGCCGCCTTCCTGGTAGAAATCCCGGATAAACGGGAAGTTCTCCATGTGGGGACCGCAGAGGATCGCCTTCCCCCACCAGGCGGGTTCGAGGGGGTTCTGTCCGCCGTGCCCGATGAAGCTCCCCCCCAGCACGGCGATGTCCGCAGCGCCGTACACCGAGGAGAGCTCTCCCATGACGTCGAGCAGGATGACACGTCCCGACAGGGGGCGGCACTCCCCCGTGTTTCCCTGTCCGGATTCCATCTCCGACCTCTTCACCGGAACGAGCCCGCGCTTCCGCACCAACTCCTCCACCTCCCGGAACCGTTCCGGATGGCGGGGTGCGATGATGAGGTTCAGTCCGGGGAAATTCTCTCTCGCCCTTTCATAGGCATCGAGCACCAGGTCTTCTTCCGTCCGGTGGGTGCTCCCCGCAACGACGACCGGTCCCTGCAGCAGCGCAGTCCATGGGGGGGGAGGGGAAGACGGCTTCGTATCGAATTTGAAGCTCCCGACAAACAGCACCCTTTCGGGCGGTGCACCCAACTCCCGTATCCTCTCCGCATAGACCTCGTCCTGCATGCAGAAGAGGCTCACGCTCCCGAGCATTTCCCTCATGAAGAAGCGTACCTTCCGGTAGCCGTGGAAGGACCTGTCCGAAATCCTTCCGTTCACGAGGGCGACGGGGATGCCGAGTCCGTTCACCACGCGCACGGCATTGGGCCACAACTCGGTTTCCATGATAAGGAAAAGGGAGGGTCTGAGCCGTGCGACGGCAGTGCGGAGACTGAAAGGGAGGTCGAAGGGCGCATAGACGACCTCCGCCGTATCCCCCACCCTCTCCCGGGCGACCTTCTGTCCCGTATCGGTCACCGTGGATAAGACAATCTCCGTCCGGGGAAAGGCGTGCCGGATTTTCCTGATCAGGGGCACCGCTGCGGCGGCCTCCCCCACCGATACGGCATGGATCCATATGCGGGGACGCTCCGCAGCGGTGCCGCCGCTTCCGGAAGTGCCGGAGCAATCATAGAAGCC
>JADLDZ010000281.1 GCA_020846375.1 Nitrospirales bacterium
AACACTCTCCTTTTCCTCGGAAGCTTTCAGGAAGAAAGAACAGAGGACAGGAACGACGAACACGGAAAGCAAGAGCGATGAGAGAAGGGCAATTACCACCGTGAATGCCAGAGGGGAGAACATCTTGCCCTCCATGTCCTGAAGAGTCATGATCGGTACGAAAGTGAGGGCGATGATAAGCTCCCCGAAGAGGCTCGGCTTCCGCACTTCGAGAACTGCTTCAAAGACGGTATGGATCCTATTCCCGGATGCACCCCTCTCCGAAAGGTGCCGCTGGACGTTTTCGACCTGGATAATGGCGGCATCCACAATCATTCCCAGGGATATGGCAAGCCCTCCCAGGGACATGAGGTTGGCGGTCAGCCCGACCTTCCCCATGATGATAAAGGTGGCGAGCACGGAGAGGGGGAGGGTGAGGGCTACCACTACCGCTCCCCGTATATTCCGGAGGAAAAGGTAGAGGACAACAACAACCAGGACAGCCCCCTCCGCCAAGGCATTCGTCACCGTACGTATACTCTTGTCCACAAGCTCCGTGCGGTCGTAAAACGGCTTGATCATGAGGCCGTTCGGGAGAACATTGCTTCTGTTGATCTCCTTCACCTTCTCCTTCACTCCGGCCACCACTTCTTTACCGCTGCCGCCCTTGATCATCATCACGATCCCCGCGACAGCTTCGCTTTTCCCATCCTTGACCACCGCACCCTGCCGTACATCGGGGCCGAACCGCACTTCAGCGACATCCCTTAGGAATACCGGGGCGCCGTGTTCGGCGGTGACGACGATATTGGTCAGGTCGGCGAGCGACCTGATAAGGCCCACTCCCCGTATGATGTACTGCTCCGAGGAGTGTTCGAGGATATTACCTCCCGCGTTGGCGTTGTTCCGGGCTACCGCTTCGAAAAATTCCCTCAAACTGAGATTGTATTTCTTTAGTTTGTCGGGATCAACCACCACCTGGTACTGTTTGACCATCCCGCCGAAGGAGTTTACGTCCGTGACGCCGGGAACTGTCTTCAGGAGGGGCCGCACGATCCAGTCCTGCACCGTCCTGAATTCCAGCAGCTCGTCCACGCTCAGTATGCCCCCGCCCTGTTTCTCCAGGGTGTACTGATATACCTCCCCGAGGCCCGTCGATATGGGCCCCATCATGGGTTCCACCCCTGGGGGAAGCTTTTCCTTCGCCTCTATCAGCCGTTCCAGGACCAGCTGGCGCGCGAAATAGATATCCACTGCATCCTCGAACACGACGGTAATCACCGAGAGCCCGAACTTGGAGAGGGAGCGTGTGTCCGTCAACTTCGGAAGACCCAGCATCTGGGTCTCCACCGGATAGGTGACAAACTTTTCCACCTCTTCAGGGGACCTCCCCGGCGCCTCGGTAATGATCTGCACCTGGTTGTTGGTCACATCGGGAAAAGCATCCACGGGAAGCTTTTTATACGCGTATATACCAAAAACAACGAGGGCAACCACTGCAACAATGACGAGAAGACGCTGCTTCAGTGTGAACGAGATAATTCTCTCTATCATGTTACTCCTCCGCCAGCTCTTCTTTTTTCGATTCCGACTTCAGCGTAAACGCCCCTTTGACGACCACCGCATCACCTTCTTTCAGGCCTTCGGTTATTTCGACCTTATTGACGAGAGACCTTCCCACGACAACATCCTTTCTCTTGAAAGCGGCGGGCTCGGTCTGTACGAAGACATAGCGGGCCGCGCCTTCGATGAGCACGGCACCTGACGGGACAGCGATCACCTGCTCTTTCCGGGCGGTTGCGGCATCCACGAGGACGGTGGCGAACATGCCGGGTTTAAGAAGACCTCCCGCATTATTGACCGTGACCCTCGCCTTCACCGTCCGGGTTTTCTCGTCGACGACATCACCGATATACGAAAGCGTACCCTTGAACTCCCTCTCCGGGAAAGCGGATACCGACACCTTCACCGCCATCCCGCTCCTGAGACGCGCTATATCCTTTTCGTAAATATCGATCAAAACCCAGAGTGTTGAAAGGTCGGCCACCGTGAAGAGCGTCTTGTCGGGGCCGACGACTTCGCCCTGGGTCACTGTTTTTTCGATCACCACCCCGGTAATGGGGGAGGAGAGCGGAATCAGGGGATGGTGGGCGCTTCTGCCTCCGTTCTTTGCGCGTTCCATCTGTGAAGCATCGATTCCCAGGAGGCGAAACCTGTTCTGTGAGAGTGCAAGGTCAGCCTCTGCTTCGCTGAGCTCCTGGCGCGCCTTGAGGAGGTCCTTTTCAGGAGAAACCTTCTTTTCGAAAAGGGCCTCTTCACGCTGAAGGTTCTTAAGGGCCAGTTCCCTTCTCCCTTTCGCCTTAACATACTCGGACCATGCCTGATCAAGCTCGACACTATCGATGTACGTCAGGGGCTGTCCGGCCTTCACCCGGTTACCCTGTGACACCATGATTTTCGTTGTCTTTCCCATTACCCTCGGGCTCACTTTGGAGACCCTGTCCGCATTGAGCTCTATCATTGCCGTTGCCGTAAGCGGCACCGCCACGGCTTCTGCGGCAACTTTCATCACCTCGACTCCGGACGCCTTCTGCTTCTCCAGGGAAAGGGCCACAACGCCCGGCTCCCCCTCCCCTTTTTCCTCTTTTCCGCCCGCCTCTTCCGTCTCTCCTTTTTTGGCGCCCGCAGCGGTTTTTTCCTCTTTGGGGGCCTCTTCCCTGCCGCATCCTGTCAGCGCGACGGACATACCGAAAAGCAAAACCATAAGCAAAACGACCACTTTATTTCTCATTCAGGTTCCCTCCGATTGCTTGTTCCAATGCATGCAGGGCCAGCCGCGCCCGCAGCAGCGTATCGAGATAAGAAAATTGGATGTCGATCGTATCTCTCTGCGCCAGCCGCACGTCATAAAAGCTGATCTTTCCCTCCTTGAAAGCGAGGTTCAGAAGATTCAGATTCTCAACCGACTTATCCGCAATTTCCCTCTGGAAAAGGGAGAGCTCGTTCAACGATGCGACAAGGACACTGTATGCTTCTTCCAGATTACGTTCGATTGCTGTTTCCAGCCCGGCGCGCCTGATCCCTGCCTGTTCCGCCCGTGCCCGTGCCTCTTTCCTCTCCGCCTGTTTTCGGTCGAAAAGAGGAAGGGGAACAGATACGGCGACTCCCGCCACATCCCTCCGCTCATCCTTGTCATAGAATCCGGAAAGAGTAATATTCGGCACCGCTTCTTTCTTGACAAGGGCAAGCGCCGCTCTTGCCCGTTCCTCCTCTGACGAGGCCGCCTTTCTGTCTGCCCTCTGCAGGGCCGCATAACGTTTAAGTCCCTCTTTGTCCGGCAACGAGGAAAGAGAGGGCGTGAGCTCCCCCTCTACGTTGAAGACCTGATCGGCGGGCATCCCCAGCAGTCCCTGCAAAGCCAAAAATGCCTCTCGGCTCTCCCGCTCTGCCAGGATCAGGTCCCGTCTCGCCTTCCCCAATGTAACTTCGGCAAGATTTACCTCCAGGCCCGAGACATCTCCCGCCTGGTGCTTGGTTTTAGTGAAACCGAGCAGCTCTTCCTGCCGTGCAACCACCTCTTTTGTCAGCTCTTCCTTTCGCTTTGCAGCAAGTGCCCTGGCAAAAGCGTTCTTCACGTCGGTGGTAAAAGCCTGTTCCTTGCTCTTGATCTCAAAAGCTATTTTCGAGAGGTTCTTTTCGGCTGCGGCGATTCGCAGTCCTCTCTGTCCCGCTATCTCGAACTCCTGCGAAAGCTTGATTCCATAGTTGGTATACCTCCCCTCACCCTCTTCCCGTGACTTGTCTTTCTTCGACACATAGCCCTCGATCTCGGGATTTGCAATGAGGAGGAGCTTCGCTTTCTCAAGCTGTCCCCGGCCGGCATCTGCCTCGAACCTCAATTCCCGCAGCTCGGGATTATTTTTGAGAGCATACTCCACTGCCTCCTCCATCGTTATTGAATAGGCGGATGAGGCAGACAGCAAAACGACACACAATGCGATTACGGCCTGCTTCATAAACATCTCTCCTTTTTGCTTTTAATACAGCAAGTTACCCGTGTTGTTCCGCGCCAATGCTTGCGCGAAGGCACCACTGCCGGACAGATCAGCCAGCGTTGTCTTACCGAAAAAAAGAGAGCTAGTTTTGGGGCGGCTTATTGATGGAAAAGACGGGATCTAAAAAGGCGATGGATGCTGCCGGGGTTATATAGGGAGTTGACGTAAAAAGAGTTATCTGGGTGTTGCTGCTGCCTTCTTCACCCACATTAAAGCAGAGCGAACAAAGGTGACCAGAGCCGGCTTTTACCGGCGAAGGAGACATGCAGTCACTGCACGACAGGGAATCAAGAACAGGAGCAAGAACAAAGAAAGCCAGAAAAAGAATCAAAAGTGCTCTTGTTGCCTTTTTCAAGAATTTGTCCATATCAGATGGTAGCAAATCTCGCCTCTCCCTATCAACTCCTGGCAACATGAAGGCCATTGACCACAGAGCTGGTCGGGAAAAAACAAAAAAGAAATGATCGACCGGAAGCAGCCGCTGCCCGTTACACGGCAGTGTGATACACCTGAGCTTTCGAGCTCAAGCCTCTACTATGAACCAGTACCGCTCAGCGCCGGTGATCGTGAGGTGATGCGGCTGATCGATGAGATACACCTGCAGTATCCGTTCTATGGTACTCGGAAACTGCGCGATGAGCTGAAAGGCTAAGGGCTCACCTGATAGGCATCGGGCGGATAACGAATCAGTGCGAGTGATGTCACAAACAGCGAGATTTCCAGAACCCAGAACGGCAATAACTTCATATAGGATAAGTCCGCGGAGAGGAAACGGACAAAGTAGCCCGCCACAATATCGCCCGCTGCGGAGAATATAACTA
>JADLDZ010000282.1 GCA_020846375.1 Nitrospirales bacterium
CCGGATCGAGAGCTATTCCCCCTGTACGGCGGGAGAGATGCTCTGCGCGGGACGATGAAGATCCTCGTCCCCGAGCACTTCGTGCAGAGCTATGGCGGATGCCTCAGCAGGCTCGATCCCGCTCTGGAGCTCATTCCCCTGAGGATCGAGCGCAGGGAGTCCGCAGGCCGCACCTTCCTCCGCAGGGCCGCGGAGCGCTGCATGCCCTACGCTGCCTATGCCCCCCTCCGGGACCGGCTGGTGCGCGGCTCTTCCTACCGTTTTTTTGCCGGACTCCGCCGGGTCGGAGGCCCCCTGCCGGAAATGCGGGGGCTCCTTGCCACGTGGCGTATGGACAGGGAGTGCCTGGACAGCCTGCTCCCCTTGCTGCCCGGGCTGCAGTGGCTCCACTCGACGAAGTCGGGAGTGGATCACCTGCCGGAAGAGCTGCTGAAAGAGAGGAGGATTACGGTTACCGCGTCGCGGGGAGCCCATTCGCCCCTCATTGCGGAGTTCGTCATGGGGCTTGTCTTTTGCTTCAGCAAGGGGTTCCTGGGCCACCGGGAGCTGCAGGAGAGGCGCGTCTGGGGGGAGCTCCCGTCCCGTGCCGTGGAGGGCAAGACGATGGGAGTGCTGGGAACCGGGAGCATAGGCCGGGAGGTGGCCCGCAGGGCGAGGGCGAACGGGATGCGGGTGTACGGGCTCAACCGGCAGGGGCGAGGGGAGGAAGCATTCGACAGGGTATACGCCGCAGCAGGACTCGGCGAGGTGCTGGGCTCGTCGGATTTCGTGGCGGTCTGCCTTCCCCTGACGCGGCATACCCGGGGGATGATCGGGTCACCGGAGCTGCGCTGCATGAAGGAGAACGCTTTCCTGATCAACATCGCCCGGGACTCCATTGTCGATGAGGCTGCGCTTGTCGCAGCCTTGCGGAAGAAGGGTATTGCGGGGGCTGCGGTGGACGTGGTCGGCAATGACAGCCTGCCGCGGAACCACCCCTTCCATTCCCTGAAGAACGTGCTGATCACCCACCACTGCGCGTACCGGGGCGAGGCCCCTGCCGCCGCCCTGGTGGAGATCTTCGGGGAGAACCTGAAGCTCTTTGCCCGGGGAGAGCCGCTTGTCGGAAGGGTGGACCTGGCGGTGGGGTATTGAACAGACATTCCTGGGTGTGGAGTCTTATGAACAGGCATCCTCTGGTGTGGGGCGAGGAGGCATCCTCTTTCTTTGCGAGCGAATTCCTCCGTGATGAATGGGTATCCTTTCATTCCCCTCCCTTGAGGGGAGGGGAGAAAGGGGAGGGTGTCCTGTACGGCGTAACTCCCCCTCACCCCCTCTTAAAGTAAGAGGGGGAATTCAATCCCCTCCCCTTAGGGTAAGGGGAGGTAGGGAGGGGTTAATCAGGCGTCCTTTCCGAAGGAATGCGTGTGGAAAGAAGCAGAGAGATGGTGGAGAGGGGGGAACGAATCCCCCTGCCCTGCTCCCCGAAAGGAGAGCGCATCAGGAAACTAAAAAACAGGATAAAGGAATGCACAAAATCATGGTGATATTCGGGACGCGTCCCGAGGCCATCAAGCTGGCTCCGGTCATCAGGGAACTCCGGAATGACGGTGCCTTCGCCGTCCGGGTCCTCGCCACCGCGCAGCACCGGGAAATGCTCGACCAGGTGCTGGGCATCTTCTCCATCGAGCCGGACCATGACCTCGACCTGATGACCGGGAACCAGGGGCTGGCGGACCTCACCGCCCGGAGCATCCGCGGCATCAGCGGGGTGCTGGAGCAGGAGAGGCCGGACATGGTGGTGATCCAGGGGGACACCACCACGGTGTTCGCCGCAGCACTGGCCGCCTATTACTGCAGGGTGCCCGTTTGCCACGTGGAGGCGGGGCTCAGGACCTCCGACAAGTATTCCCCCTTCCCCGAAGAGGGTAACCGGCGCATCGCCACCGTCCTTTCGGACCTGCACTGCGCTCCCACCGGCTGGGCGCGGGAGAACCTGGTGCGGGAGGGTGTTCCGGAGGAGAGAATCCATGTCACCGGCAATACGGTGATCGACGCGCTGGAGGAGATCCTCCGGAAGCCGGTGCGGCTGGAGGAGGCGTTTCCGCGCCTGCACGGCTTCCTGGAGTCGGTGGAGCGGATGGTCCTGGTGACCGCCCACCGGAGGGAGAGCTTCGGCGCACCGTTCCTCGAAATGTGCGGCGCACTGAGGGACCTGGCGGACGCTCATCCCGGCACCGGCATCATCTACCCCGTGCACCCGAACCCCAATGTGCGGCAGGCGGTGGAAGCGGTGCTCCGGCGGCATCCCCGGGTATTGCTCATCGATCCCCTGGACTACCTTACCTTCGTCGCCCTGATGCGGAGGGCGTATTTCGTCCTCACCGATTCGGGGGGCGTACAGGAAGAGGCCCCCAGCCTGAGGAAGCCGGTGCTGATCATGCGGGACATCACCGAGAGGCCCGAGGGAGTGGAGGCAGGAGTCGCCCGGCTCGTGGGGAACAGGAGGGAGGCGATCGTACGGGAGGCCTCCCGGCTTCTGGAATCGGAGGAGGAGTACCTCCGGATGGCCACGGGGGTGAACCCCTTCGGCGACGGCCATGCATCCGCAAGAATCGTACGGTGTATGAGCGACTACCTGGAGGTGCGCCGGTGAATATCCTCGCCGTCCTCTACTGTTATCCGCCCCTGTTGTTTCCCGCGACCCTCTGCTACCTGAAGCTGGTTACCGGGCTGCGCAAATACGGGTACGCGGTGACCGCGGTGACGGTGGACCCCGGCTCTTTCGACCTCTATGACAGGAGCCTGCTCGACACCACCCTGGAGCGCTTTCTCCCCGAAGGGGTGGTCAACTACCGCGTGCGGTCGTGGGAGTCGAACGCTCTGCTCAAATTCCTGAAAGGGAGCGGAATCGGCCGGGACATGCTCCACCGTGTGTTCGAGCCGAAGAAGAGGGAGTGGGTCTTCTCCGCGGTCCGCTCCCTGAAAAAGCTCGACCTCTCTTCCTATGACCTGATCCTGAGCTGTTCCCAGCCCCACGCGAACCACCTCGTCGGGTACTGGCTCAAGGAGCGGACCCGCAAGCCATGGATCGCCTATTTCAGCGACCCGTGGACGGATAACATGTATGCGCACTACCGGAGCGAAAAAGCGCTCCGCTACAACAGGGAATGGGAGGACAGGGTGATCGGGGCCGCGGATGTCGTGCTCTTTACCTCTGAAGAGATGCTGCGGCTGGTCATGGGGAAATATCCTTCCGGAGCGGCGCGGAAGTGCGGGGTGCTCCCCCACAGTTTCATCCCGGAGTGGTACGGGCTCCCGGGAGGGCTCCCGGAAGACACGGAGAGGGAGGGAGGGAAGCTGCGGTTTGTCCATACGGGGCACTTCTACGGACCGAGGACCCCTCTGCCTCTCTTCAACGCCCTGGCGGCATTGCGGAAAGAGATGGACCTGGAAGAGAGAATGGAGGTCCACTGCTACGGCCTCATGGAGCAGGAGCACCGGGAGAGAGCGCGGGAAGAAGGGCTTCTGCGCTTCGTGCATCTCCACCCTCCGGTACCCTATTTCTCCGCCCTCTCCGCCATGCGGAACGCCGATTACCTGCTCCTGGTGGACGCCCCCCTGCAGAAGGGCGGAGAGAGCGTCTTCCTCCCCTCGAAGCTCATCGACTACCTGGGGAGCTACCGGCCGGTCGTCGGCATCACTCCGGAGGAGGGGGCAAGCGCGCGGGTCCTGCGGGA
>JADLDZ010000283.1 GCA_020846375.1 Nitrospirales bacterium
GGCTGCCGAAAGAGGAGGAGCAATACCCGAAGACGAGGGGACCGAGCACCGCAGAGGACTTCCCCGCAAGTGAGTACACGCCGAAATACTCCGCCTCACGGCCCTCCGGGATATACTGTGCGTAAAAGGCCCGGGAAGAAGCCTGCACCGTCCCGAGTCCGAGGCCTGCCACGGAAGCGACGAACATGAACTGCGTTTTTCCCTCCACGAAAAAAGCGGCAGCCGCCACTGCAATCCAGAGGAGCAGCGAGAGAACGAGCACCTTCCTTGGCCCCCGGAAGTCGATGAGGCGCGCCATCAGGAATGCCCCGGCGAGGGCGGTGCACTGGACAACGAGATAGAGGAGGACCAGTCCCTCAGGGGAGAAATGAAGGGTGGTGGCGGCGAAGATGCTGGAAAAAACGACCACCGTGTTCACTCCGTCCTCGTAGAGGAAGTAGGCCAGCAGGAATCTCCGCCGCTCCCTGTCCGCCCCGATCTGTTTCAGCAGCCGCACCGTCTGCAGCAGCCCATTGAGAGAGGCGGGTATGATCTTCTCCCCCCTCCCTTGGTCGGCAGGCAGGAAGAGAAAGGCGGGCAGGGAAAAAAAGGCGAAAAAAAGGGCCACCATGGGCCACACAAGGGACAGGGAGCCGGCCTTCACCAGGAACAGGGCTGCCAGGAGAGAGAGAATGGACCCGGCGTACCCGATGCCGTACCCCCAGGCGGAAACCCTTCCCCGGAAGGCCGGCGCCGCGATCTCAGGGAGGAAGGCATTATAGAAGACGAGGCCCCCCTCCAATCCGATATTGGCCAGTACAATGAGCAAAAATCCCTCTTTCACCATGCCCGGCCGGAGGAAAAGGAGCGCGGCGACGGCGACGATACAGAGGAGGGTATAGGCAAAAAGCAGCTTCTTGCGCAGCCGGGCGTAATCGGCAATGCCGCCGAGAAAGGGGGAGCTCACCGCCACGACCGCCATGCTCACGGAGATCGCCCTCCCCCACCAGACATCTCCCTGCCCCGCCCCGTTGCCGACAATGACGGAGGTGTAATAAACGGGAAAGAGCACTGCGGAGATGACAGCGGAGTAACTGGAATTGGCAAAGTCGAAAAGACACCAGGAAAGGGTCTTCCTGTTCATGCAGCAGCCTGCTCACCCACCGGTCTGCCCTTGCACCAGCTTTTCGAAGGCCTCCTTGGCGGCGGCCATCTGCGCCTCTTTTTTGCTCTTCCCCACCCCGCTCCCGTACAGCTGCCGGTTGATGGAGACCTCGGCGGTGAAGACCCGCTTGTGTTCTTCCCCTTCGAGCTTGACGATCCGGTATTCGGGGAGAACTCCGAAGAGGCTCTGGCATCTCTCCTGCAGCTCACTCTTGAAATCGTATCCCTCTTTCCGGGAAATGACGTCGGGTATCTTCTCCCTGAAGAGATCGAGGACGAGCGCCTTTACCGTCTCGTACCCGCTGTCGAGGAAAACGGCTCCGATGAGGGCCTCGAAGGCGTCGGAAAGCACGGACTTCTTCTGCCGTCCCCCCGTGGACTCCTCCCCCTTTCCCAGTCGCAGGTAGTCCCCCAGGGAAAGCTTTGATGCCATCTCGAAGAGGACCGCTTCCTTGACCAGATAGGACTTCATTTTCGACATTTCCGCCTCTGAAAAGCCCACCTGGTCGAGGAACAGTTTCTCCGCGATGACCAGGCCGAGGACGGAATCACCGAGAAACTCCAGCCGTTCATTGTGGTCAGGGGATTCATCCGGGTTCTCGTGGTGATACGACTTATGGGTAAGAGCGGCGCGCAACAGCCTCTTATCGCTGAAACGGTGCCCCAGGGAGTCTTCAAATCCCTCTGTATTTTCTGAAAACAAGGCAGGCATTCGTACCGCCAAAACCGAAGGAATTGGACAGCGCATACTCTACATCCTTCTTCTTCGCCCTGTTCGGGACATAATCGAGGTCGCACTCCGGATCGGGCTTCTCCAGGTTTATGGTGGGAGGGAGGACGCCGTCCCGGATGCCGAGGATCGAGAAGATCGCCTCCACACCCCCGGCAGCGCCGAGGAGGTGCCCCGTCATGGATTTGGTGGAGCTGACGCAGAGCGAATACGCATGCTCTCCGAAAACCCTCTTTATCGCCGCGGTCTCCAGCTCGTCACCATATTTGGTCGAGGTGCCGTGGGCATTTATGTAGTGGATCTGTTCAGGACCGATGCCGGCATCCCTGAGGGCGGCCTTCATGCACCGTGCGGCACCCTCTCCCTCCGGGGCCGGAGTCGTTATATGATAGGCGTCACAGGACATGCCATACCCTACAATTTCGGCATATATCCTCGCATTCCGGGAGCGGGCGCTCTCGAGACTTTCGAGAAGGACGACTCCCGCGCCCTCGCCCATGACAAAACCATCCCTGTCGAGGTCAAAGGGCCTGCTCGCCTTTGCGGGCTCCTCATTGTGCGTCGACAGCGCTTTCATCACCGCAAAGCCTCCGATCCCGAGGGGAGTGATGACGGATTCCGTTCCTCCGGCGATCATGGCATCCGCATCCCCCCTCTGGATAAGCCTGAAGGCATCTCCGATGGAATGGCTTCCCGTGGCGCAGGCGGTCACCGCAGCCGAATTCGGCCCTTTTGCGCCGAACTTGATGGAGATATTCCCCGATGCAAGGTTGATGATGAGCATGGGGATGAAGAAAGGGGAGATTCTCCGGTACCCCTTCTCCAGGAAAGCCTTGTGGTACTGCTCGATGGCGGGCAGCCCCCCCATGCCCGCGCCGACGATGACGCCGATCCGCTCCGCATTTTCCTCTGTAACGATAAAACCGGAATCCTCCACCGCCATGGTTGCAGCAGCCAGGGCTAAATGGATGAAACGGTCCATTTTCTTGATTTCCTTTGCTTCGATATACAAGGAGGGATCGAACCCCTTCACCTCCCCGGCAATACGCACGGGGAGGGGGGAGGCATCAAACTGCGTAATGGGGCCGACGCCGGAAGTCCCTTCCAGCGCTGCGTTCCACGAAGCTTCAACGCCGATGCCGAGAGGCGTAAGAAGCCCCAGGCCGGTAACGACTACTCTTCTTTCGTGAACCATACGCGATATTACTGCCCCGATTTTTTGGCGATGTAATCGACTGCGTCCTTCACCTTCGCGATCTTCTCGGCATCCTCGTCGGGGATCTCGATATTGAAGGCCTCCTCGAAAGCCATGACCAGCTCAACGGTATCCAGGGAGTCCGCACCGAGGTCCTCCACGAACGAAGCATCAGGGGTTACCTCCGCGGCATCGACTCCGAGCTGTTTTGCTATGATTTCCTTTACTTTTTCCTCTACCATCCTTTACCTCCGTCTTCGATTTTTCACTAAGTGCGATCAGTCTGAAATCATCCGTTTCAGTTCACATATACATGCCGCCGTTCACATGGATCACCTGGCCGGTGATGTACCCTGCGTCCGGTGACGCAAAAAACGCCACTGCATTCGCCACGTCTTCCACCGTCCCGAACCTGTTCATCGGGATAGCCCTGAGCATCTCCTGGCGCACGTTCTCGGAGAGGGCATCGGTCATGGCGGTGGTGATAAAGCCGGGGGCGACGGCATTGACCGTAATCCCCCTGCTCGCATACTCTTTTCCGATCGTCTTTGTAAGTCCGACGATACCGGCCTTGGAAGCGCTGTAGTTCGCCTGTCCGGGGTTTCCCATGAAGGCGACGACGGAAGCGATATTGATGATCCTTCCATACCGCTGCTTCGACATGGCCTTCACCGCCTCCCTGGCGCAGAGGAAAGTACCCTTGAGATTGATGTTGATCACCGCATCCCAGTCTTCCTCCTTCATCCTCAGGAGAAGGCCGTCGCGCGTTATCCCTGCATTATTGATCAGGATCTGAACGGCACCAAACTCCTTCATGGCCGCTTCAAACATGCCGACCACTTCCGGGGAGCGGGACACATCCGCCTTGAGGGCCAGGCTCTTCACCCCGAGTTTCTCCAGGTCCGACGCCGCAGACTGCGCAATAGCGAGATCGACGTCGACCACGATTATGTTCACCCCGCGCCGCGCGAGGGACTCCGCTATGGCCTTGCCGATGCCGCGGCCGCCCCCGGTAATCAGTGCCGCATGTCCTTTCATGTTTCGTTTACCTCGCAATAAAAAAATCGGCTATCATTTTACCAGAGAGTTGTCTTTGTTTTCCAGTCAACTCTGCACACGTTACCCCTTGCGCAGCCCTCCCCGCAACGGGGCCAGGAGACCCGGTGCAGAGCGGCCGGCAGACAAACAACGGCCTCCTGGAAGGGATTGCCGGACCGGGAGCAGGAGGTCGTCTCTCTGCCCTACCGGTAGTTCGAGAACTGGATATGGATGCCGAAATCCTTTTCCTTGAGGTGCGACAGGACGGACTGGAGATCGTCTATTTTTTTCGCCTTGACCCTGACCTGATCCTTCTGGATTTCCGCATTCACTTTCAGCTTCATCTCCTTTATCGTCTTGACGATCTCCTTGGCTTTCTCCGTGGGAACCCCCTGCTGGAGTGTGATGGTCTGGCGCACCGTGTTCCCTGCGGCGGGTTCCAGCTTGCCGTAGCTCAGCGATTTCAGGGCAATGCCGCGCTTCACCAACTTCGACTGGAGGACATCGATAACGCTCTTCATCTTCTGCTCATCGTCGGAGAGGAGAGTCAGCTCCCCTTTTCCCTTATCGAAGTCAACGGCGCTCTTGCTCCCCTTGAAGTCGAATCTCTGGCCGATCTCTTTCATCGTCTGATTCACCGCATTGGTCACTTCCTGCATATCCACTTCACATACGACATCAAAGGAATGCTCATCCGCCATGGGCTCCTCCTTGCTCCCGCCTTATTTCAACAGAGCATCTCACCGCCGTATTTCCCGTCCAGGCGGACAAAAGGGGGGCATATCCTTTGCACCGGCGCATCGGCACAGTCGAGAACGGGCCCCCGTACCGCTCTGCAGAAGGGAGGGAGGTGCTTCAATGGTAAAGTATACCACAATTGCCTGTTCCGATATCCGCACTGCGGGCGCCGGACACTTTTCCTGCTTGAGGGGAGAGCCTGCCCCGTTCTCTTTGTTTTTCTTCCAGAAAAAACACCGTTTCTGGTATACTGAAGAAACGGGAGGCAGAACATATTTCATGATGAAGAGGTTCCCGCAGCGCATTCCCCTACGACTGAAACTTAATCTCAAGTTCATCATCGGGTGCAGTCTCACTCTGATTGCAGCTCTCGGTATTTCCTTTTATATAATAGCCCAACGCCAGGAAAACCTTATCATGGGTCAGGTGGAGAACGAAGCGCGCGTCCTGTTCCGCCAGATCGTCATTACCAGGAAGTGGATAGCGGACCACGGGGGGATCTTCATCGAAAAGCTCCCCTGGGTAAAGCCCACTCCCTATTTGAGAGACTCCGCAATAACAGATGGAAAGGGGAAGCAGTACGTCAGGGAGAGCCCTGCAATGGTAACGAAGGAGCTTTCCCGCTATTCGAAAGACAAGGGTCTTTATTGGTTCCATATCACCAGCCTCAAGCTGACCAACCCCGAAAACGCCCCCGACGATATCGAGAGGAATGCGCTGGCCGCCTTCGAAAAAAACGGGCGGAAAGAGCACATTTCCGTGGAACGCATCGAGAACACTCCCTATCTCCGCTACATTGCTCCCCTTTACGTGGAAGAGGCATGCCTGAAGTGCCACGCAACGCAGGGATACCGTATCGGCGACGTACGGGGTGCCATCAGCATCACCCTCCCCCTCGAAAAGACCCTCTCGGACATCGCGAAGAACAAGCGGCAGATGTTCATCTCGATGATCCTCATCGTGGTATCCCTTATCGCCGCCATGTTCCTCATGATGAAGAACCTCGTCCTCACCCCCATGCGCAAGCTGAAGCATTCCATCCGGCAATTTTCGGAAGGGCACTACGACCCGGAAAGCCGCCTGAAAACAGGGGATGAGTTCGAAGACCTCTTTTGTGCCTTCTCCGAAATGGCCGGTTCCCTGACCGAGTATCACAACTGCCTCAACGACAAGATAAAGGCCGCGACGCAGGATATCGAGGGGACGAACAAGAAACTGATCGAGGCGAACAAGCTCCTGAGCGAGACAAATGCACGGAAATCCGACTTCATTGCACGGGCATCCCATGAGCTGCGGACGCCCCTCACTTCCATCAAGGGGGCCATGGATTATGTCGCGGCAAAGCTCTCTTCCATTCCCGCCGAGAAGATTGCGGATACTTCCCTGGACGATCTGCATATTTTCTTCCAGGTGATCAAGAAGAATTCGGAGCGCCTGATCCGCATGGTCAGCGACATGCTCGATATCGAGAGGATCGAAATCGGGGCGTCGGAAATGCATTTCACCTCCGCCAACCTCTCCTCTCTCATTGCGGAAACAGCGACCAACTTCCAGATCGAGGCGGAAGAGAAAGGGATCGTTTTGAGTACGAACCTCCCCGATCACCTGTCTGTCGTGGTCGATGAGGACAGGATACGGCAGGTGCTGATCAACCTTATCTCGAACTCCCTCAAATTCAGCCCCTCCGACTCCGAGATCGTCATCACCGCCCACCAGGAATATGACTACGTCCTCACCATGGTGGTGGACAACGGCCCCGGCATTCCTCTCCCTGAGCAGGAGAAGATCTTCGAGAAATTCTATAAGCACGGCAACAAGGAGGGCGCGGGTCTCGGGCTCGCCATCTGCAAGAGCATCATCGAGGCGCACAACGGCACCATCGCGGTTACCAGCGATGGAAAGCACGGGAGCTGCTTCTCTTTCAAGCTCCCCTTTCAGGAAGTCCGCCCCGGAGATCGTTCGGCAAAGGGGAGACAGGGGGACCGGCCCGTTCCCCGGCAGGGCATACGGAGCATCGAGGCGCCCTGATGATGATGATGAACAACGGCTCTCCCGAGATCCTGCTCATCGACGACGACACGGACATCCTGCGTGTCCTGAAAGCGAATCTCGAGCTCAACCGGTTCTCCGTCACGACTGCGGACTCCTGGGCGGAAGGACAGAAGGCCATTGCAGGCCGCATGCCCAACCTCATCATCCTCGACCTGATGCTCCCCGACGGCAACGGCATCGAAATCTGCCGGACGGTGAAAGGGAAGCATCCCGACCTGCCGATCATCATGCTGACCGCGAAGGACACGATTTCCGACAAGGTCATCGGGCTCGAAAGCGGAGCCGACGACTACATGGTAAAGCCCTTCGAGACGCTGGAGCTGATCGCACGGATCAACGCCTGCCTGAGAAGACTGAACGCGGCAGGGAGACAGGAGATGCTGAACATCGGGAATATGAATATCGACCTCAGGAGGAGACTCGTCAGAATAAAGGGCAGGGAGATCATTCTGACCCCGAAGGAATACGATCTCCTCTGCTTTCTGGTCGAAAACAGGGGCAGCGTCATCAGCAGGGAGGATATCAAGAAACACCTGTGGAAAGATTCGAAGATCTATTCATGGAGCAGGGTGATCGATGTCCATATTCAGCATCTCCGGCATAAAATAGAGAGCAATCCCTCGGAGCCCGAGTACATCACCACCATTTCCGGCATCGGATACCGTTTCAGGGAGTAGCCTCTCCCTTGATGCACTCCTGCCGCCCTCCTGCGGAAATCCGGCGCGTCCGGGGGGCACTATTGATTCCTGCCGACCTTTCCCTGACTGTCCCGATTTCCAGTTTTTTTCAATAAAACAAAGGGATGAGAGTATTATGCCGGCCCTGCGTCGTTTGACTTCTAAATCCGTAAAATTTTAAAATGTTCTCTATGCCTTGTGTTTCAGCGATTTAAGGCAATTCCACCTATAATGAGGAATGGATTATGTGTAGACTGGCTGCAATCACTTCAAGGGACTACATTTCCCCCCTGGAGCCCGTCCTGGCCCTTGAGACAATGAAGGAGGGACATGACGGGTCCGGTCTCGGCCTGACCCTCAAGGACCTCGGAGGCGAATTCACCCATCTCAAGAAATATCCCATCCTGTCGGGAATCTGCTCCAAAGAGGGCAGAAAGAGGCTGGACGAGCACATGAAAAAGCTCGGCTTCACGCTCACGCATGAGTGGAGGCCGAAGATAAAGCCGGTTAAGGGCATCGTTGCGCGGGACCATTACTTTGCGCGGGCCTACGAGTACCCTGCAGCATATAAGAACAAGCCGATGCGGGAGAAGGAAGACCTCCTGATGAACACCCGCCTGTCGCTGCGGCGTCTGGGCGAGACGGACGAGTCGATTTTCGCCTTTTCGTTCTACCCCGATGTCCTGACACTGAAAGAGGTGGGAGACCCCCTCGAAGTGGCTGAATTCTTCGGCCTCGACAGGGACAGAGTAAAGGCACGAGTCGTCCTGGCCCAGGGAAGGCAGAACACCAATTATGCCATTTACCTGTACGCCTGCCATCCTTTCTTCCTCCAGGGTTTTTGCACCATGACCAACGGTGAGAACACTGCCTTCGTCCCCATACGGGAGTTCCTCTCCGGAAGGGGGTTCCCCGGCTATATGGGATACAACAGCGACAGCGAGGTTTTCGCCCATATACTCCACTACACGGTGCGGCAGCTCGGCTTCCCGCTCCCTTATTATAAAGACGTCATCACCCCTCTCAAATCGTCGGAGATCGAGAAGAGGCGTGACAGGGAGGCGTTAACCCTCATGAAACAGTCGCTTCGCCCCCTCTGTATCGACGGTCCGAACATGGTTATCGGGTTCACCCCCGACGGGTCGTGCTTCATGGTCCACGACTCCAAGAAACTGCGCCCCGGCGTGGTAGGAGGGGTAAAGGGCAGGTATGCCTTGATGTCCGAGGAATGCGGCGTTGACAGTGCAGTGCCCGCGAGGGAGCGGTCGCAGGACATATTCCCCATGAAATACGATATGGTGATCATTTCGCCGCAGGCAGAGGAGGTAAAGGTATGGAACCAGCTGCAAGGGTAGATCATAACCATCAGCTCTCGCTGAGAGAGTTTCCCTATATAATCCGCTGGAGGGACGACAGATGCACACGGTGCGGGCGCTGCACGGCAGTCTGTCCGGTGAAAGCGATCGCCCCGTCGGTACAGGTCCGTCGGGTGGTGCGCTCGGAAGGCCCCGTCCCGGCTCCCACTGCGGCGAGGACGGTAGTACATGTGGTGGAGCAGGTGAACGATATGGAGCGGTACTGTACCGGCTGCGGCACCTGCAGCCTGGTCTGTCCCAACGAGGCGATAGAGCCCGAATACAACCCGCAGAACAAGTTCCTCCACTACAAAAACAAAGGTGGGGACGGGTACAAAAGGGGAGGCAGGAGAAACGACCCCTCTCTCTCCACCCTCGACAGGCTCAAATTCACCCGGATTTCGATGCTCACCGATCCCGCGCTGGATGCGGGGAGGCACGAGTTCCGCATCCGCTCCTTCCTGGGGAGGATCCTCCCCCCCGAAGAGCTGCCACTGGTCCCCTCGGGCGGAGAATTGCTGCTCGACAAGAAGAATACGTTTATTCCCCCGGTGCGCGAGATATTCCCCATCATGATCGGGAGCATGTCCATCGGAGCGCTCTCCCCCCCCATGTGGGAAGGCCTTGCCATGGGCGTCGCCTACCTGAACGAGGTGGAGGGCATGCCGGTGGTCATGTGCTCGGGAGAGGGGGGCATGTCTCCGCGTCTCCTGCGCTCGAAATACCTCAAGTACTTCATCATACAGATCGCTTCCGGCTATTTCGGATGGGACGAGATCATCCATGCCCTCCCCCACATGGTGGAAGATCCCGCGGCCATCGAGATCAAGTACGGCCAGGGCGCGAAACCGGGTGACGGCGGCCTCCTCATGGCACAGAAGGTATTGAAGCTCATCGCCAAGATCCGGGGCGTGCCACAGTTCGTCGATCTCGCGTCGCCCCCCACTCACCAGACGAAATACTCCATCGAGGAGGCGGTGGCGAAGATGATCCAGTCCATGTCCATGGCCTGGGGCTTCCGGGTGCCGGTCTACCC